>NZ_WEKT01000023.1:0-64435 GCF_009874545.1 Vibrio eleionomae
ATTAAAGTCTGACAATTCAAGCCTATATTTTAATAATTTTAAAGTGAATGTTGATAAATAATTGATTTTTAATGTAAATATTTTAATTAATTTAAATCCCTTGACAAGCTGGGTGAATAATTGATAAAAAAATTGCAGATATTTATTAAATGTTTTTTTTATTGCATTTTTTGAGGTGAGCGGATTTTATCACCTCGGAAGCTGATAAGGATTGAGAGTTAAACGTTCAGGAGGAACATACAATGAGAGCAATAAGATGGCGTCCCGCCGCAATGGCAGTTTTGGCCGCTTCTACGTTAGCGGTTGCACCAATGATGGCTGCAGCAAGTACCACATTAAAATATTCAGATCATGATCCAACGAATGGGATGAGAACAGACTTCGTCGATAAAGTTTGGTTGAAAACAATCAAAGAAAAAGCCGGCGATGATGTCGATATCCAAACGTTTTGGGGTGGCTCATTACTGGGTTCAAAAGAAATCCTGAAAGGGATTGGTGATGGTATTACTGAGATGGGATTTGTTTATCCCGGTCATTATCCAGGCCAATTACCTGCTCATACTATTTTCCGTTTGTTTCCACGCGGTCCAAAGAAATTCGCAGATATGTTGTGGTTTTATCGTGAGGTATATAAAAAAGTACCAGCTTTCCAAGCTGAGCTAAAGAAAGCCCATGTCAAAACCTTACTATTTACAGCAGGCTTACCCGGTGCTTTTGTTGGGAAAAAACCGTTGCACAGCTTAGCTGATATCAAAGGTCAAAAATGGCGCGCAGGTGATAAATGGAGCCTACGTTTCCTACAAAATGCAGGTGCGCAGCCAACTTCTATTCCATGGGGTGATACCTACATGGCATTGCAAACTGGCGCCATTGATGGCTGTTATACCAACTATGACGGTGCGCATCTTATGAAGTTTGATGAAACAGCGCCGAATGTATTGGTTTCAAAATCGCTCTGGTACGGCATTCCGTTTTTACATCTAATCAATGAAAACACCTTCAATCGCTTATCGAAAAAAACGCAACAAGAGATTTTGGATGCATCAGATATTGCAGAGAAGAAATTTGCCAAAGTTTACGATGATGCGTTTACACAAATCGTAAAAGATGAACGTGCAGCTGGTGTAAAAGTCACCTTTATGACTGACGATGACCTTATCAAATGGGAAGATTCTGATGAACTGGAAGGCTTGCAACAACAATGGGTGAAAGAAGCTCAGCAGGCTGGGTTAAAGAATGCTCAACAAGTGATGAAGCAGGTCAAAGACATCTATGTGCAAGCGATGAAGCGTGAAGATTCCAAAGAGGGATAGCGTGATGAAAAACTCTATCACAAGCGTCAGTCAGTCACTCGCTGGTCTATCTGGTTGGTTGATGGTCGGAATTATGTTGTTGCTCATTGCCGATATTCTCTTTCGTACTGTGGGCATCGCCATACAAGGGCTTTCTGATCTCTCGGTATTTGTCATGATTATTGTGGTTTATTTCGGGCTAGCTCGTTGTGAGGAGTATGAAGAACACGTGAGCTTAGAGTTGGTGACGAATAAATTGCCGTATCGCAGTCGACTTTTCACTCAGGTTATCGCGCAAAGTTTAGCAGTAGTAACGATAGGTTTTCTACTGTATGCAGTGAGTTCAAACGCCTTAGATTCGTATATGTCTAACGAATCGGTCGAGGGGGTGATGCAGTTTAAAATCTGGCCAGTAAAAGCGTTAATGTTGGTCGGTTTAGCCGCGTTCATGTTGCAAGCATTACTCAAGGTTACTCGAACAGCGAAAACGTTGATTCGGTCATTTCAGGCCACGGCGGCAACGGGTGAACTTATACATTGAAGTTAGCGCTTAATCAGCTGCTAAACAAGAGAGAACAGTGGGTTTGAAGCACTTTTCTACTGTTCTTCTCTTTCAAGGAAGAATTTGATTATGGATTTTCTAACTGCAGGCATCATCTGTATCGGGCTATTGCTCTTTTTGATGGCAATAGGGTTGCAAATTGGTCTTTCGTTTATTTTGAGCGGAGTGGTCGTTAGTGCTCTCTTGCTCGGAATGCATAGTTCTTTATCCCTACTGGGGCAGGCCACTTACTTTTCTATCGCAACGCCGACTTGGGCATCGATTCCCCTATTTATTTTGATGGGGGCATTTGCCGCATCCAGTGGATTAGCTCGTCGTGCCTACTCGGCTGTATATGCAATGAGTATGGGGATTAAAGGTTCTCTGGGAATTGCGACATGTTTTAGTTGCGCGGTATTTGGCGCAGTTTCTGGTTCTTCATTAGCGACAACTGCTATTTTTGGCAAGATGGCGCTGCCTGAAATGAATCGTCTTAATTACGATAAGTCATTTTCAGCCGGTTGTATTGCTTCTGCTGGGACGTTTGCTTCAATGATTCCACCAAGCACCATGATGATCATCTACGCACTGTTTACCCAGCAATCGGTGGGTAAGCTTTTTGCGGCGGGGGTTGTACCTGGTTTAATGACCGCGATTGGTTACATCTTAGTTATCCGTTATATGGTGAAACGTAATCCCAAACTGGCGCCTAGCCCTGATGAGATCACGATACCAAGAAAAGAGCGGATGAAAGAAGCAGGGAAAGTCTGGCCTGTTGCTATTATCGCTGTTGCTGTATTAGGCGGGATTTACAGTGGTTATTTTACCCCAACTGAAGCAGCCGCTGTAGGGGCTTTGATTACTCTCGTATTGGGCATTGCACTGGGTGCTTTCCATAAACTAGGCGATGTCAGTCAAGCGATGAAAGAGTCGGCGAACACGACGGCGATGTTGTTTCTGGTTAATATTGGCGCCTTGTTTTATAGCCGCACATTGGCCATCACTCGCTTGCCTGTTGAGTTAACCAATTCATTGCAGCATATGAATGTGCCACCGATTGTCATACTCATCGGTATTCTGGTGATCATGTTCTTGCTCGGAATGATCATGGTGCCAGTTGGTATCTATGCTTTGCTACTTCCCATTGTATTTCCTCTTTTAACTTCGTTGGGCTATGACCCCATTTGGTTCGGTGTTATAGCACTCAAACTGACTGAAATCGGTTCAATTACGCCACCGGTGGGGTTGAATGCCTTTGCCATGAAAGGGGTGATTTCAAAAGAAATGAATATCTCGTTGGAAGATATTTTTAAAGGAATATGGCCATTTTGTTTGTGTGAACTGGGGATTCTCGTGTTGTTGGTTATGTTCCCTCAGCTATCACTATGGCTACCTAATTTATTACTTGGATAACAGACAATAAGAGAAAAGGAGTTTAGTTATGTCTTCAACTACTGTTGATTTATTGCTCAAAGGTGATGTTGTTTTATCAGACCATGTATCGAAAGATACTTATGTTGGCGTAAAAGATGGACTTATCGTTGGTATTTATGCAGATGGTAATGCACCTGAATACAAAGAGTTTATTGATGCTTCAGGAAAAATTATTTTCCCGGGCATGGTTGATGCACACGTGCACTCGTATAGTAATATGCATGAGCAGTTTACTCATTCAACCGCCGCCGCCGCGGCTGGTGGGGTAACGACGATCATCGAAATGCCTTATGACTCTTGTGGCCCGGTGTTCGATGTCGCTCAATTTAAAGAAAAGCAAACGTGGATTGCAGATAAGGCGAAAGTGGACGTGGCACTGCTGTCTACTATCAAAAAACAAGGTGATCTCAGTGAAGTAGATGCTTTAGTCGAATTAGGTACCTGTGGTTTTAAATTAAGTGCATTTGAAACCGACCCATATCGTTTCCCACGTATTGATGATGATGTGCTGTGGAAGATTTTACCTAAACTGGCTGAAACAGGTTTACCTGTGGGCTTTCACTGTGAAAACGATGTCATCATTGAAGCTCTCATTGCTCAGTACAAAGAAGAGGGGAAAACTTACCCTAAAGCGCACTGTGAAACGCGTCCACCGATTTCAGAAACATTGGCTGTGAGTAAATTACTTGAGTTTGCTTATTGGACTAAGTTCTCTTTGCATGTTTACCATAATTCTCACCCTCGCTGTTTAGATATGATCGATTGGTATAAAGAGCAAGGTGTGGATGTGTCCGTTGAAACTTGCCCTCACTACTTATTGATTTCTGATGAAGATATGGCAGAGAAAAAAGCATTTGCCAAAATTAACCCGCCAATGCGCGACCCTCAAGCCGTTGAAGGAATGTGGCAAGCCTTGATTGACGGACGCCTTAACTGGGTGGCATCTGATCACGCACCATGGCCGTTGGAACGTAAAAGTAATGAGGTGATTTTTGATAATGGGTCTGGTGCACCAGGCGTTGAGTCTATTCTCCCTCTAATGTTCAGTGAAGGTGTAGTGAAACGCGGAATTGACTTGGTGAAACTTGGTCAACTGTTAGCCGCTAACCCTGCTGAACGCTTCAAGCTTGATCACCGTAAAGGCAAAATTGCTGTGGGTATGGATGCCGACTTTGCCATTATCGATCCAAATGAAGAGTGGTTTTTCAATGCTGCAGAAACTCAATCTTCAGCAAAATGGTCTCCTTATGATGGTAAAAAAATCACTGGTCGCGTAGTAAAAACAGTGCTGCGTGGTACCACCATTTTTGACCAAGGTAAGGTGTTATCAAAAGAAGGTGATGGTGCGTATGTAGGCGCTCATCGTTAATCTAGTGGAGAAATTCACCCTCTTTGCTGAGGGTGAATGACTAGAGGAGACGACATTCAACTACATACCCTAATCAAGGAGGCAAGGATGCAGCAGGTAACAATTAATAGCGAACGATTATGGCAAAGCCTGATGGCTTTGGGAAAAATCGGTGAACAAGATAATGGCGGTATGTATCGGCCAGCGCTCTCACCAGAAGATCAGCAAGCTCGAGAGTGGTTGGTCTCGCAAATGGAGAGTATGGGGCTTGAAGTGAAGGTGGACGGTGCGTTAAACGTTATTGGGCGTTTAAAATCGCAATCGCCTAAAACGGAGCAAGTTGTCGCAATGGGCTCGCATATTGATACTGTCCCAAATGGTGGGAAATTTGATGGTGCCTATGGGGTTCTGGCCGCTCTGGAATGCGTAAAAAGCTTACAAGAAAACCAAGTCACTTTGCCGTTTGATGTGGAAGTCATCAGCTTTTGTGATGAAGAAGCGGCTCATAATGCAGGAACAGTGGGAAGCCGTGCAATGATGGGGCGGTTACTTCCTGGCGAGTTAGAAAAAGCAAAAATTAAAGGAGAGAAGCCGTTTCGCTATTTCTTAGAACAACTGGGTCACTCATTTGCCGCCGTTGAAACGGCGCAGCGTAACGCAGATGAGTTTCTCTGTTTTCTTGAAGCGCATATCGAGCAAGGCAAAGTACTGGAATCACGCCAACAATCGATTGGTGTCGTGACCGGGATTGTTGGAGTATACCGCTATATCGTTACTGTCACGGGAGAAGCGGCCCATGCGGGAACCACCCCTATGTCAATGCGCAAAGATGCATTGGTTGAGGCGGCGCCAGTTTTTACTTTAATACCGCAATGGGTACATGAGCAAAATCCAGACATGGTAGGAACCATAGGGCAAGTGACGGTTCTGCCTGGAGCGAGTAACGTGGTACCTAAAGAATGTCGTTTTTTGGTTGAGTTGAGATCTCAGCAGTCACAAGACATGCAAGTAGTTCGTGACAAATTAATAAATTATGCCAATCTTCGTCACGGCTGGAATATTGAAACTATTTATGAAAAAGATAGTGTGGTGTTAGATGATCATATGATTTCTTGTTTATCTGTTGTAACAGAAGCCGCACAATTACCTTATATTACGATGGCTAGTGGAGCTGGGCATGATGCTCAATCATTCGCACCATCAGTCCCTACGGGGATGATTTTTATTCCCTGTTTAGCAGGTGTTAGTCACAATCCAAAAGAGTGGATTACGGAGGAAGATGCCAGTAATGGCTGCCAAGTTCTGATGGATGCGGTCCGACACCTAGCAACACAGGTTTAGTCATAGGATTACACTAAATGAGAGAGCATCCCAAAAATCGTTTCGCTGACAAAATTAGTCAAGGGTCTGAGTTATTGACCCCAAGTGACAGAAAAATTGCAGACTACTTATTGCGCGTCTACCCTTTGGGGTTGCTGCAAAACGCTGCGGAAATTGCTGAAGAATTGAATATCACTGCCTCGACAGTCACCCGTTTTTTCCCAAAAATTGGTTATGACAATATTAAAGAGGCACGAACCGACTTCCGGGAAGATATTCGCTTCTTAATCAATTCGCCAGCAGATCGTGTTCGTAGCGATCATAAAAGTCATTTAGATAACGATATTTTTGGATGGACCGTCGAGCAAGATATTGTCAATATGCAAGATACTGTTCGGGCAGTTTCAAAGCCAACGGCTGATGAATTTGTTGAATTAATGAGTGATTCTAAACGTAAAGTGTTTGTTTTAGGCACACGTAAAGAAGCGGCTTTAGCCCATTATTTCTTCTATCAAGCGGCGAGCTTTCACTCTGATATTCATTGGCTAGAACCCTCAAATTTAGTGGATCAACTGGTACAACTGGAACGTGACGATGTTCTGGTTGTATTTGATTTTCGCCGATACTCTAGTTACCACCTTAAAGCGTGTGAATACGCGCAAAACCAAAATGCCAAAGTCGTGGTGTTTGGGGATTCACCGATTGTACCGACAAACCAATTTGCTGATTGTCTTTTTCAAGTCAGTACCACTGGGTTGTCTGCCTTCGATTCTTACACCGCTGCCATCACGTTAATGAACTCATTAATGTCGATGTTGGTTGAGAAAAACGCTGACCGCGTCGAGGAAAAGTATCGTCGATTAGAATCGTTATATGAACATTTTGAGACCTTTACTTATCAAAGTCGCGCAATGAAAGATAAGTCATAAATCGGAATGGCATAGTAGAGTATCTTACTGATGAGTAAGAGATATGGCCAAATTGGGATTTGTTATTCTCGGACAAACACCGAGACGAGATATTGAACAGACATACCGACATTATTTACCCGATACCGATTTTTTGTTTGCTGGTGGATTGGACGGTATGTCTCATGAAGAGATTGAACAGTTAGCCCAGCCTCCCGCGCAGTACCCGCTACTCACGATATTAGCGGATGGCTCAACTCGAGAAATTTGTCTTTACCAATTACTACCTAAGCTGAATCAAAAGGCACAAGAGCTGCGTCAGCAAGGTTCTCAGGTACTGGTGCTTATGTGCGCAGGGCGATTCCCTGATTTAGATATTGATGTGCCAGTGATCTATCCGCAGCGATTAATCAGTGCGGTGGTAGGCAGTATCAGTGCGAAAAAGCGCATTCATATTATTAGCCCTAACCAAGCGCAGTTACCCGTTGCATTGGAGAGTTGGCGTAGCGAAGGGTTTACCGTTGATGGAGCCAGCGCATCACCATTAAAGAGAGATGAATTCTCTTTGGCAGTAAAAGAGGTGTCGGAGCGCTCTACCGCAGACTGTTTAGTGCTCGATTGTATGGGGTTTTCTGCTGAATCTGTCACTTTAGCTCAGCCGTTAACGTCAGTTCCCGTCATATGCCCACAACGCCTTGTTGCGCGAGTAGTGGCGGAATTACTCAATGCATAACAACTTGTTATAAGGAAATAAAATGAACTTGCATGGGATTTTTCCGATTGTACCGACGCCATTTTTTGCAGATGGTCAAGTGGATTACGCCAGTATCGAACGTTTGGTTGAACGATTAACCGCAAAACAGGTGCATGGGATTGCGATTATGGGAGCGCTAGGCGAAGGGCCAAAGCTGACCAATGAAGAACGTAATGACATTATTGTGGCATACAGAAAGTTGATGCCAGCTTCGATGAAGCTAGTGGTCGGAACCAGAGCCGTCGCAACTGATCCTGCTAAAATCATGGCTCAACAAGCAAGAGATTTAGGTGCAGATGCCTTGCTGTTAGGGCCACATGGTGTGCAAAAAGATAAAGCATTGTTGGAATATTATCAGCAAGTGGCCCAAGCCGCGCAGATCCCCTGCATTATTCATGATTACCCTGCGGTAACAGGAATAACCATGTCTGTGGATCTGATTAAGCAAATGTATGAATCGTCAGAATATTTGAATTACATTAAGCTAGAAGAGCCACCTACAGGAATGAAAATGCAACAGTTGCAGCAAGCGGTAGGGCGAGATTTGCATGTGTTTGGCGCTTTAGGTGGCAATTATGCACTTGAAGAATTACAACTCGGTGCTGTCGGGATTATGACGGGGTTTGTTTACGCTGAACTGTTGGTTGAGTTGTACAATTATGCTCGCGCTGGCGAGTGGGAAAAGGCGAAAACTCTATTCTACGACTTTTTACCCCTCACTCGCTGGGAATTTCAGCCAGGAGTAGGCATCTCTTTGCGTAAGCAGTTATTGCAAGCGCTAGGAGTCTTTACAACAGCTAAAGTGCGCCATCCTGGTATGAACGCTGATGAAAAAACCATGGAGCAGATGTTTCAAATCATCGACTTTCTTAATAAAAAAGGGTACCAATTAGATACCAAATAGAATAGGTAAATCGCAAGGTAGCGATATAAAGGAGAAACAAGGATGAAGTGTGTGATCGCGGAACCGATCCACTCGATAGGTATCGAGTTATTAGAGCAAGCTGGAATTAACGTCGAATATCCTCATGAATCTACCCCTGCCGCATTGACGCAATCGCTCGCAGATGCTGATGCAGTGATTGTACGTAACAATGGTTTAAAAGCCGATATGATGGATGCGGCTCCTAAGTTAAAAATCATTGCCAATCATGGCACAGGAACGGATAACGTTGATGTTATGCATGCTCATGAGAAGGGCATCGCTGTGACTAATACGCCCGATGCCAATGTTCGCGCAGTGGCGGAACATGCCTTTATGTTAATGTTAGCCACTGCAAGACAAGTGGCTAAAGCGGATACGGCGATTCGCACTGGAAACTGGCAGTTTAAATTTGATGAACCTATGTTATCTCTCTACGATAAAACCTTAGGGATTATCGGGTGGGGACGCACGGGAAAAATTTTGGCACAAATGGCTAGCCAAGGGCTTGGTATGCGAGTTTTTGTTTGGTCTCCCAATGCCTCAGATGATCAATTCACACAACCAGGGGTACAGAAAATTGGTACCTTAACCGAGCTATTAAGCGAAGTTGATGTTGTGTCGTTACATCGTCCGCTACGTAAAGATACTGCTCACACGCTGAATGCCAAAACGTTGTCGATTATTAAACCCGGCGCCATCGTAGTGAACACATCACGAGGTGGTTTAATTGATGAAAACGCATTGGTTGAGGCACTGCAAAGTGGCCGTTTATTTGGTGCTGGTTTAGATGTTTTTGAACAAGAGCCACTGGCGCCATCTTCTGTGTTAGCCAGTTTACCCAATGTGCTTCTCACACCACATGTTGCAGGGTCTTCCCAAGAAGCCCTAATTGCAACAGCGACTCAGTGTGCTCGTCAGGTGATAGATGCGCTTAATGGCAGAAAACCTGAGCATTTGCTGGCTGATAAACGCTAGGCAATAACGCTGTTAATGGGTCATGCAATTTGGCCCATTAATCTTGAATGAACTCTTCCATATACGTCGTGATGGATTCTTTAAATGCCTTAACTAATTGTGACATGGGTTTATGGCTTGGTGTGATGATCGCATGGTCAAAGGTCAATGTTGGGTAAAAGGGAATAAATACCACATTACCCATCCCGGATTTATAAAGCTTATAACTCGCGGCACTGAGTTTTTCACATAAACAACAGCAAAGGTTGTTTTCTACAAACTCGAAAGCAGAGATATAATTGAGTAATTCAAACCGTGGATAATAGGTGGCGTTATAGTCATCGAATGTTCTTTTTAATAACTCTGTCATGGCGTGTTGCGAATACAAGCTTGCCAGCGGAATATTATGCAAATCTTGTGGGGTAATGACCTTTTTGTTAGCGAGTGGATGATCTTTATGCACGGCACAAACGATTTTCACCGGAATTAATTCCACATCATAGGCATCTCGATATTTAGGTCTCTCACAATATCCAAGGTCATATTGTTGTGACGACACCCAATCTTGCACCATAGATGAACTTCTCATCATCATGGTGACATCAACATCCGGTCTATCCTTAACAAATTTTGCAATCAAATGCGGCATAAAAAACATCGCTGCTGCGGGCATGCAGGCAATTCTCATTTTTCCTCGAGTTAAATTTTTCACCTCTTCCATTAATTGAGTTGTTCTGGTTAGGCGCTCAATAATCGTATCGGCTTCTTCAAGTAAAAAATACGCTTCAGGCGTGGGGGTTAATCGCCCCTTATGTCTTTCAAATAATGTTAACCCAAGTTCTTTTTCCAAGTTGCCGATCATCGTACTGATGGCAGGCTGGGTGCGACAAAGTGTTCGAGCCGCAATGGATAAAGAGCTGGAATGCATCACTGTACGAAATGTTTCTAATTGTTTGATTGATATGTTGGTACTCAAATCATGACCTATAAAGTAAATTTATAAAATTCAAAATATTTTAAATTTGTTTTTATCACAGAACTCTTTTAGTTTGAAGTTTGCTTGTTAACGCACGAAAAGGAGTTCTTGTGGAGCAAACATATAAGACCTTGCTAACCGCATTAATGGCTTGCATTGCACTAATGCAATTTGTTCAAGTTATTACCCGATATATATTTGAAATCCCCGTCATGGGCTTGGAAGAGCTGATGGTTATTCCTACCGTTTGGATGTATATGATGGGCGCAGCAAATGCCTCAAGAGAAGACAGCCAAATAAGAGCCAACGTTTTAGAGTTGTTTATTAAAACAGAACGGGGACGTCTACGATTATCGCTAGTAAGTGAGACGATCAGCTTCATTGTATCCGCTTGGTTAACTTACTGGGCTTGGGATTATGTCAAATATGCATGGCGCGTGTGGAAAGAGAGCTCAACGCTGTATATACCCACTTTCTACTACGAATGCTCTGTATTCATTGGTCTAGTGTTGGTAACGCTTTATATCGGTTATCACATTAGCAAAATAATCGCCAGCCTAAGAAATCCAGCTCTCGCCATTGCCAAGGGATAAATTATGATCGAAGTCGCTTTACTAGCCGTTGGTGTGCTAGTTATTTTTCTAACGTTAGGTGTGCCTTTACCTTTTTGTTTTGGTGGCGCCTTAATGACGATGACCTACGTTGGCGATATGTCGATGAAAGGCAATATCATGTGGGGAGCTGGACAATTAACCAATCCAGTTTTATTGGCGATACCGCTGTTTGTGTTAGCTGGAACCATCATGAGTCGCAGTGGTATTGCCGCAAGTTTGCTCGGATTCGTGAACGTCTTTGTCGGACATATCCGTGGTGGCCTTGGTATCGTCGCTGCTGTGAGTTGTGCGATTATTGGCGCAATTTCTGGTAGTGGTTTAACTGGGGTTGCTGCAATTGGTCCATTACTTATTCCCGAGATGGAAAAAAGAGGTTATCCAAGAGCGTACGCTACCGCATTGATTGCTAACTCATCAATTTTAGGGTTATTGATTCCACCAAGTGTGACCATGATTGTTTATGGCTGGGTGACGGATTCATCGATTCTAGCTTGTTTTCTAGCGACGCTGGGGCCAGGACTATTTGTCATGTTTAACTTTGCGGTTATTAACGTGATTGTTTCAAGAAAGTTCGACTTAATTCTTGATGATAAGCCAAATATGTCTGAAATGATGAACAAGGCAGCGAAGAAAACGTTTAATGCAGTACCCGCGTTATTAATGCCGGTCATTATTCTTGGGGGAATTTACGGCGGAATTATGACGCCGACAGAGGCCGCTGCTGTATCAGTTATTTACGCGATTCCAGTCGGGTTCATGATTTATAAAGGAATGACGCTCAAAAGCTTGTTCGAATCAGGAAAAGAATCAGCGACTGCAGTTGGTTCAATCATGTTTATGATACTGTTTAGCTTAATCTTGAGCCAAATGTTTGTCGTAGAAAATATTCCGCAAGGCTTGGTTGATTCAATCTTTGGTATAACAGATAACAAAGCATTATTATTGATATTGGTTAATATATTACTGTTTCTCGTTGGCATGGTTGTTAATGATCTTACGGCGATTATATTAATCGCTCCATTACTATTGCCTCTTATGAACGCTATTGGTATTAGTCCGATTCAATTTGCCGCTATTATGGGGGTAAACACCGCAATGGGTGGGGTTACGCCTCCTTATGCATCAATACTTTATCTTGGTGCAAGAATTGGGAATGTGAAATTTTCCCAAGTGATAGGTCCAGCACTTATGTTAATTATATTCGGCTATCTTCCTGTTGTATTTTTAACATCTTTCTGGCCACAACTATCTTTATTCCTACCTGAACTTTTTGGATATTAAACGGAAGTATTAATCCATAATTAATATTAATTTAAAAGGAAGTAAATAATGACGTATAAAATTAAAGCAACGAAAAGTTTGCTCAACCTATTTGCGATCACTTCAATATCGGCAATGACGGCATTGAGTTTTTCTACTCAAGCTGAAACCTTAAAAATTGGTCATGTTCGTCCACAAGATTCAGTGGTTGATAATGATATAAAAGCGTTGAATAAAGAGCTGACTACTCTTTCTGGTAACGATTTAAAACTTAAAATATATGCGGCGAATGCATTGGGGGATTACACAATAGTACAAGAACGTGTATCCGTTGGAGCCGTTGATATGTCTTTGCAACCCGCGTCTACCTCGACAAACCGTAAACTACAATTGAGTGCTTTACCTTATTTAGCAAACAATTGGGAACAAGCCAAAAAAGTATATGGACCTAATTCGTATCTTAGACAGGCAATGAGTAAGATTTTTAAACAACAAGATATTAAGGTTCTGGCTGTTTATCCCGTTTATTTCGGTGGCATCTCTTTAAATAGAACACCTATAGAACCTGGTAATCCAGATGCTAGTAAAGGTATTAAACTGCGGGTGCCACCAAGCAAATCCTTCCAGTTATTGGCTGATTCACTTGGCTATATTGGATCACCTTTACCATTTTCTGAGGCATTTACCGCTGTACAAACAGGTGTTGTTGATGGGGTGATTGGATCTGGTGCAGAAGGCTATTACTCATCATTTAGGGATGTAACTAAAACATATATTCCTTTAAATACTCACTTTGAAGTGTGGTATTTAATGATTAATGCTGAAACATTTGATGATCTGGATAACAAAGATAAAAAAGCCTTGGAAACAGCGGCGCTACATTTCGAACAAAATCGTTGGAAAATGGCCAAAGCAGACCAAGCTAAAAATGAAGCACGGTTACAAAAAGCAGGTGCAGAGATTATTAAAGTTACGCCTGAACAATTAGCCAAGACAGCAGAAAAAGTACGCAAAGTTGTTTGGCCTGAAATAATGAAAGATATGGGTGAAGATTGGTCAAAACCATTATTAGAAAAAATTGAGAAACAAGCTCAATAAATAAACTTTAGCAGGGAGGAATATTACTATTTACGCCTGTAAATAGCACCCCCTACTAATGACCTACACAAAGAGAATTAATATGAATCCGAAATATATTATCGTCGGCGGTGGGGTCGTGGGCTGCTCTATCGCATATGGTTTACTTAAAAAAGGCTATCAAGTCACAGTGCTAGATGGCGGTGATAGTGCCAATAGAGCTTCTCGAGGTAATTTTGGCCTAGTCTGGTTATCAAATAAGGGATTAAATGCCCCCCATTATTCAGCATGGACACGGTGTTCTGTCAATGCTTGGCGTGATTTTGCTGATGAACTAGAAACCCTGACAGGGGATGACATTCATTTAGAGCAAAACGGTGGATATGATTTCCAATTTAGCCAACAAGAAATGAATGCAAAAATTCAACAATATGAGCATTTAAAAGAAGTGCTCGGTACAGATTATCCATACCAAGTATGGGATAGGCAAAAAACCCTGCAAGAAGAACCGAACATTGGTCCTGATGTTATCGGTACAATATTTGGTGAGGAAGATGGCCATGTTAATCCACTCAAATTATTACGAGCTTTGGTGAAAGCCATCAAGTTACTGGGAGGTGAATTTGTTTCATCTGTTGAAGTAGTTGAACTGAGTAAATCGATGAGTCAGACTTTTAACGTGACTGTAAGCAGTGGGCGACAGTATCAAAGTGATAAGCTCGTGTTAGCCGCTGGTTTAGGTTCTGCGCAACTTGGTCCGCAATTAGGTTTTAAAGCGCCTGTTGTACCTCAGCGAGGACAGGTGCTCATCACCGAAAAGTACCCACCTATTTTAAAAAGGCCTTCGGGTTTGATTCGTCAAGTGGATGAAGGTGGTATCCAAATAGGGGATTCCAAAGAGAGTGTAGGGCTTAATCCAAGTACTACTCCTGAAATGACGGCGGCTATTGCTGAGCGCGCGATCGCTATTTATCCCTTTTTAAGCAAAGCGAATATAGTCCGCAGTTGGGGAGCATTAAGGATTATTTCTCCTGATGGATTGCCTATCTATCAAGAGTCGAATACTTGTCCTGGGGCATTTCTAGTCAGTTGTCATAGTGGGATTACCTTAGCCGCATCGCACTGCAACCTACTACCTCATTGGTTTGAAAAGACCCCTGACTCACCTAATTTGGAGCTATTCAGTGAACAACGATTCTAAATTCTCACGTATCAAGCCTGAACAAGATGCTCGCCCTAATATCGAGTTTTACTGGGAAGATACATTATATGTAGGCAAGCAGGGCGATACCATTGCTGCTGCGTTGCTAGCTGCAGGTATTCACTCAACCCGCATATCACAACCAGGAGAACAGCAGCGTGCACCATACTGCATGATGGGCAGCTGTTTTGAATGTCGAGTCGAAGTTAATGGTGAATCACACGTGCAGTCTTGCGCGAGACTTCTCGAAGATGGCATGAAAATACGTCGTCAAACCTGCTGATAAGGATATGTTATGGAAACCAATGAAATTCGCGAAGTCGATGTTTGCGTGATCGGCGCTGGACCAGCAGGAATGAGCGCTGCGATTAGCTCTGCACAACATGGCGCTTCTGTTGTTTTACTTGATGAACAGCCAAGTCCTGGCGGGAAAATCTATCGCGCTATCAGTACGTTAGGTAAGAAATACGGTGATATTCTGGGTGAGGACTATGTTAAAGGTTCACAGCTTGTTGAGGCGTTTAATAGTTCGGGTGTTGATTATAATGCTAATTCCACACTATGGCGTATTGAAGATCAAACTTTGTTCTGGAGTTGCAAAGGGCAAGCATACCAACTTAAAGCGAAGCGTATAATCATTGCTAATGGCGCGCTAGAGCGGCCGTTTCCTTTTCCCGGTTGGACATTGCCTGGTGCAATGACTGCGGGCTCTGGACAGATTATGATGAAAACCTCTGGCTTGGTCGCAAAAGAGTCTGTTTTGGTGGGGACTGGACCATTGTTGTACCTCCTTGGGGTGCAAATGTTAAAAGCGGGGGCACCACCGAAAGCTATTGTCGATACGCAAACTTTTAATCGTTATGTCAGTGCTTCTAAGTACGCATTTAATGCTCTACGCGGTGCAAAATATATTGTTAAAGGGCTGAAGTTGCTCTCTATTTTACGTAAAGCTGGGGTCGTGCATTACAGCAATGCGTCAAACATCGAAGCAGTTGGGGACGCGAGTGTTGAGGGAATTAGATTTTCAATTAAGGGTCAACCGAAACAGATTGCTTGTATGACACTGCTATCTCATATTGGTGTGACACCAAATACGCATTTGACGCGTGCACTTGGTGCTGAACATGAGTGGGACCACATCCAGCAATGCTGGAAACCCAAACTAGATTCGTTCTATAACTCCTCGGTATCTCATATTGCGGTCGCTGGTGATGGTGGTGGTATTGGTGGAGCCTTGGTTGCAGAATTACAAGGAAAAGTGGTTGGTTTACACGCTGTGCGTCAATTGAATTTGATTCAAGATGAAGTCTATTCAGAGCAAGTGCAGCAGATTAACCAGTCGATTGCTGCAGAATCAGCGATTCGTCCATTCCTTGATCAATTATATGCACCGCCAGAACAAGCATTTAACCCTCAAGATGAGACGGTAATCTGCCGTTGTGAAAATATCACGGCGAAAGAGATACGGGCTCGGCTCGATATTGGTGTACAAGGTAGTAATCAATTAAAAGCGTTTACCCGTTGTGGTATGGGCCCATGCCAAGGTCGGTATTGTGGGCAGATTATTCCGAGCATGATAAGTGCTCATCAACACATCCCTGTCCAGAATGTGGAAAGTTTTCATATTCGTTTTCCCATCAAGCCTCTCAAGCTGGGTGAATTAGCAAGTTTAACGCCCTATCGCCAGTCATATATGGCTAAATACAAACTTAAGGAAGAAATCAATGAGCACGATTAAAAGGCTAAATACGACCGAGAGAATGAGTAAATCAGTCATCCACAATGGAACGGTCTATTTATGCGGTCAAGTAGGAGGGCGCGAAGGTAATGTTACAGAGCAAACTCAAGAAGCATTACGACGGGTCGAGGCCTTATTAAATGAGGCCGGTAGTGATAAAAATCATATATTACAGACCATTGTATGGCTATCTGATATAAACGATTTTGCGGAAATGAACCAAGTATGGGATTCATGGATTACTCCAGGTACGGCACCTGCTCGAGCTTGTGGAGAAGCCAAATTGGCCAGCCCTGAATTAAAAGTAGAATTAATCGTGACAGCAGCACTGATTGATTAATACAGTGTTATCGATGAAGTAAACCATCGAGGTAATTGTGTGGCGACGTTAGTATTAAAATGTGGTATCGGCGCGTTAGTTGTATTGATTATCGCCTTATTTTCTAAGAGTAAAAGTTTTTACATTGCTGGCTTAGTGCCGTTGTTCCCAACATTTGCCCTAATCGCGCATTATATCGTTGGCAGCCAAAGAACGGTTACGGATTTAAGAGCAACATTTCTTTTTAGTATGTGTTCAATTGTGCCTTATTTTGCCTATTTGATAGCCGCTTATTTCTTTAGCTATCGGTTTAGTTTGGTTTATTGCTTATTGTTCGCGACGATTGTGTGGATCATTGCTGCCGCACTCTTATTGATGATTTGGCAAAGGTATGTCTAACAAACAGGCCACCTTTCACTTGAATCGGTGGCCTAATTCTTTGCATGTAAATGAACTATTTACCAATACACTGTTCTAGCAATTGGTCATCTGCTACATGAGGTAATGTGACTTTAAGATTAGGTTCTAGTTCCATTGCACGCTTAATGGCGGAAACGGCGCCTTCATTACGTGCCCAGCTGCGGCGTGAAATACCGTTATTCACATCCCAGTAAAGCATCGATTTTAAACGTCGTTCACAATCGTCAGAGCCATCCAGTACCATACCAAATCCACCGTTGGTCACTTCACCCCAGCCAACGCCGCCACCATTATGAATACTGACCCACGTTGCGCCGCGGAAAGAATCGCCAATGACATTTTGAATCGCCATGTCGGCGGTGAATTTCGAACCATCGTAAATATTAGACGTTTCACGATATGGTGAGTCTGTCCCAGATACATCGTGATGGTCTCGGCCTAATACGACGGGAGCAGAAATCTTTCCGTCTTTTAACGCCTGATTAAACGCTTGGGCGATCTTGATTCGACCCTCTGCATCAGCATACAGAATACGCGCTTGTGAACCCACCACAAGATGGTTTTGCTGCGCTTGTTGAATCCATAGTAAGTTGTCGGCGATTTGCTGACGAATCTCCTCTGGGGCTTCTGCTGCCATTTCGGATAACACTTGTTCAGCGATTTTATCAGTCATGGCTAAATCGGCAGGATCAGATGATGAGCACACCCAGCGGAATGGACCGAAACCGTAATCAAAGCACATAGGGCCCATAATATCTTGCACGTAAGATGGGTATTTAAAGTTACCGTCTGCTTGCAAAATATCTGCGCCAGCACGGCTTGATTCTAATAAGAACGCATTACCGTAATCGAAGAAATACATGCCTTTTGCCGTCAAGCGGTTAATCGCACTGACATGGCGTTGTAAACTCGCTTTGACCGCTGTTTTAAATGCTTCAGGATCGTTGGCCATTAATTGGTTTGATTCATCAAAACTATAATCTACCGGGTAGTAGCCACCCGCCCAAGGGTTATGGAGTGAGGTTTGATCAGAGCCGAGTGTGATAGCAAGAGCTTCTGTCGCAAGACGCTCCCAAAGATCCACAATATTGCCAAGATACGCAAGCGACACCGGACGGTTTTCTGCAACTGCGCGACGAATGCGTTCGATCAACTCATCAAGGTTAGGATATACTTCATCGACCCAACCCTGCTCGTGACGTTTGTAGGCCGCTTTCGGGTTAATTTCCGCCACTACACCAATTGTTTTAGCAATCACAGCTGCTTTCGGTTGTGCGCCACTCATGCCGCCAAGGCCAGACGTGACAAAAATGGGCAATGTTGATGTGTCACGATTTTTTTGCATCCGCACTGCGTTAAGTACCGTAATGGTTGTGCCATGCACGATACCTTGTGGGCCAATATACATAAATGAACCCGCGGTCATTTGGCCATATTGAGTGACACCAAGCGCGTTGAATTTTTCCCAATCGTCAGGTTTTGAATAGTTAGGGATCATCATGCCATTGGTCACAACAACACGCGGCGCGTTAGCGTGAGAAGGGAACAAACCCATAGGGTGTCCAGAATAAAGCACTAACGTCTGTTCATCGGTCATCTCTGCAAGATATTTCATGGTTAAACGATATTGGGCCCAGTTAGAAAAAACCGAGCCGTTGCCACCGTAGGTGATCAATTCTTGAGGGTGCTGTGCAATAGCATGATCGAGGTTGTTACTGAGCATCAGCATAATGGCTGCGGCTTGTTTAGACTGATGAGGAAATTCATCAATCGAGCGGGCGGTTATTTCATAGTCGGGCATAAAACGGTACATATAAATGCGCCCGTATTTTTCTAGTTCCGCATAGAACTCTGGTGCTAACGTTTGATGATGTTGAGGGTCGAAATAGCGCAGTGCATTTTTAACCGCCAATTTTTTTTCTTCTTTGGTTAAGATATCTTTGCGTTTTGGGGCATGGCTGAGCGTTTCATCACGCTCACGCTTGGTTGGCAAAACGGTTGGAATGCCTTCTAAAATCATGTCCTTGAAAGTCATATTACTCACCTTTATTGTCCTTATTTGAGCGTAAATCTGCGGGATTTCCCATCTTTAACAGGGATTCAATCATGGGTTTTAGTACGGTTCTTACTTGCGCTAGTTTCTCAGGGTCTAATTGATAGCTAGTGCAGTCATCGCGCAGATAAGTGGCTTGAGACAGTTCAAGCTGCACCGCATGAATATTGTGGTGGGGCTGACCAAAATGACGTGTGATATAGCCGCCAGTAAAGCGACCGTTTGCCACCGTCGTGTATGGGCTTTGTTCAGCAAGTGCTGCGATCGTTTGTAACATCGCTGGTGCACAGGATTTACCACTATTATTGCCAAGATTAAAATCCGGGAGGGTACCGGTAAATAACATGGGGACTTGCGCGGCGATACTGTGGGCATCAAATAAAATCGCGTAACCAAATTGTTGTTGAATGCGTTGCAATTCGCTCGCCACTTTTTGGTGGTAGGGTTGCCAAATATGCTCGGTAATACGCTCTTTTGTTGCACTGTCAAATTCATGACCGGTTAAGAAAATGGGTTGGTCAGAAAACAGAATGTCGGGGAAAAGCCCAGTGGTTTTGGTGTGATAAAGGGGTTTATCATCGCTAGGGCGATTGAGGTCCACCACATAACGGGAATAGCGCGCGCTCAGTGTGCTGACATTGAGTGAGCCTAAGAAATCGTATAACTCAGGAATATACCAATCTGTATCGGGTAAAGCTTGTGCTTGTGGGGTCAGTGAATCCTTCATGTTGGGTAACAGTTCTGTCCCACAGTGCGGCATACTGACGAGCAGTGGGCTGTCACCTTGCTGAAAGTGATAGGGAGTAGGTAAATTTTCTACCGGATAAAAACGGCCTTGGCTCATGCTTTGATTCCCCTTTTTACTCGTTGTGTCACCAGATTTCCACCTAACCAATAACTGAGCTCACCCGGGCTTTCGACATCCCAACAGACAAAATCGGCAACTTTCCCCACACACAGTTCACCATGGGTATCAGCGATTCCTAGTGCTTGCGCAGCATGGTAGGTTGTCCCCGCAAGCGCCTCTTCAGGGGTTAACCCAAACAGAGTGCAGGCCATATTCATCATTAAACGTAAAGATAAAACAGGGGACGTCCCTGGATTTAAATCGGTGGCGATTGCAATCGGGACGTTATGTTCTCGGAGTAGAGTAATGGGTGGCTTCTGGGTTTCTTTCAGAGTAAAAAACGCACCAGGGAGCAGGGCAGCAACCGTACCTGATTTAGCCATCGCTAACACATCGGTTTCGGTTAAATACTCCAAATGATCCGCAGATAAAGCGCCATAGCCAGCCGCCATAGTGGTGCCGCCAAGTGAGGAGAGCTGTTCTGCGTGAATTTTTACGGGTAAGCCTAATGATTGTGCTTTGGTAAAATAGCGCTGTACTTGTTCAGTGCTAAAAGCAATGCTTTCACAAAATGCGTCTACAGCATCGGCAAGATTATGCTGAGCAATGTGTGGTAACAATTCATCGCACAAATAGTCAATATAGCTATCAGCATCATGTTGAAATTCAGGTGGTAGTGCGTGGGCTGCTAAACAGGTTGTGCGCACATCAACAGCAAACTTATTAGCCAGTGTTTTGGCCACCGTGAGCATCTTACTTTCGTCGCGGGTATTCAGTCCGTAGCCCGATTTAATCTCTACTGTGGTAACACCATCGTGGATGAGTGACTGGAGCCGTTTACTGGCTGACTGGAAGAGTTGTGCTTCATCCTCTTCTCGAGTCGCACTGACGGTTGCAGCAATGCCGCCACCATTTTTGGCAATGGTTTGGTAACTAACGCCATTTAAACGCTGTTCAAACTCATTAGCTCGATTGCCGCCAAACACAAGGTGAGTATGGCAATCAATCAGCCCTGGTGTTACCCAACCACCATCAAGTTGGTACCGGTGCTTGGCTTGATGAGTCGGTAATTGTTGCTCTGGACCTATCCAAGTAATCTTACCTTGAGTGACGCCGATGGCGGCGTCCTCAATAATGTTGTAATGACCCGAGGTCATTGTTGCTACGTGGAAGCCTTGCCAGAGTGAATCGAAGTGCAGTTCTGATGACATTTCGGGGCTCCTTATAGACTTAGTAACAATCCTTGTGGCATTAGGCTGTGATGGGGCGCTTCTGCCAAAAGGTTCGTTGCTTTTTCAATATCAGCCGCGAAATACCGGTCTTTATCGTAAAAAGGGACGCGAGCGCGCAATTCTGCTTTGGCTTGTTCTAAACGTTCAGTTGATTTCAGCGGCGCGCGAAAATCGAGACCTTGTACGGATGCAAGTAATTCCACTGCCAAGATACCGCGAGTATTTTCAGACATATCTTTTAAGCGGCGTGCGGCAAAAGTCGCCATCGAAACATGGTCTTCTTGGTTTGCAGAGGTCGGTAAGCTATCAACAGATGCCGGATGCGCGAACGTTTTGTTCTCACTGGCTAATGCTGCAGACGTTACTTGAGCAATCATAAAGCCAGAGTTTACACCGCCATTATCGACCAAAAAGGGTGGCAGTTTACTCAAGCTACTATCGATCAATAGCGCCATACGACGTTCAGATAAGCTGCCAATCTCGGCAATCGCCAGTGCAAGATTGTCAGCAGCAAAGGCAACAGGCTCGGCATGGAAGTTACCACCAGAGATAATATCGCCATCTTCAGCAAAGACTAATGGGTTATCTGATACCGAGTTAGCTTCCACCAATAATACGTTCGCCGCATGACGAATTTGCTCTAAACAAGCGCCCATAACTTGAGGCTGACAGCGTAGTGAGTAGGGATCTTGTACTTTTTCACAATTAAGGTGTGATTGGCCAATCGCACTGTTTTCTGTAAGAAGGTGACGATATGCTGCTGCCGCATCGATTTGACCTTGATGCCCACGCACTTCATGAATACGTGGATCAAATGGGCGACGGCTACCGAGCGCAGCTTCTACAGAGAGCGCACCACATACTATAGCTGAAGCATAAAGATCTTCTGCGTGGAACAGTCCTTCCAGGGCAAACGCGGTGGATGCTTGAGTCCCATTAAGCAATGCCAGACCCTCTTTGGGCGCTAGTTCAATGGGTTCCATGCCCGCGATAGCAAGAGCCGCACCGCCAGATAACACTTCACCTTTGTAGCGAGCTTGTCCCTCACCTAACAGTACCGCACTCATGTGGGCTAGGGGAGCAAGATCGCCCGAGGCGCCAACGGATCCCTTCTTTGGAATACAAGGGTAAATTTCTTTATTAATCAAAGTGATTAACGCTTGAATTACCGACAAGCGAATCCCAGAGAAGCCGCGTGCAAGGCTATTGACTTTCAGTGTCATGATAAGACGTACAGTTTCATCGTTCATCAACTCACCGGTGCCTGCAGCGTGAGATAAAACGATACTGCGTTGTAACTCGTTCAAATCTTCAGCAGCAATTCGGGTATTAGCCAATAAACCAAAACCGGTATTGATACCATAGACCGCTTTGTCTTCAGAGATAATGTCATTCACGACTTGAGTGCTTGCATTAATTCCGGCAATCGCAGTTTCATCAAGAGTTAGTGTGACAGGGTGACGACTGATCTCTCGTAGATCGGCTAGTGTTAATTTCCCTGGGTGAAGTGTAAATTCAAGCATGAGCTGAGTTCTCCATCACGATCATTTAAATGAGATCGTGCAATTTAATTCCATGACATTACATGTCTATACAAGTTGTTATAAACGATAAATTCAAAATGGAGAGAGTTCAAGCGTTATGGTGCAAAAAGATCAAAAATAAACGCACAGGCACGACTTGTTAGCACAGTGAACGTTCGCTGTGCTAGGTAAAATACAAACGGTGAGTCTCGTTAAGGTGTTATTTATTGTTCAAAATGACCGAACAGTTGGAAGCGAGAACCGGGTGATAAAAGTCGAGCGTTTGTGACCAGTTGATCGTGTGACCAAGTGCGACGTTTGATTTGTAAACATGGTTCACTTTGATCGATTTGCAGCAGGGCACACTCTTCAGGCGTCGCAATGATCGCTTCCACCAAATGTTCACCCGCGGTCATCGGAGCGGCTTGGTTGAGGTAGTGATACGCTTCATTATGTTGAAATTCTTGGCGATCATAGTCAGGTGCAAGCTCAGCATTCACCACACGATATTCGATCTGAATTGGAGTGTCGTTATCACAGTGTAGGATGATAGCACGAAAGATAGGGTGATTCGTTCTCACGCCTAGGTTGACGGCTTCTTCCATGCTGGCTTTGGCTTTGACGATTTCAATCAATTTGGCTTTGTGCTGGTGGCCTCGCCCTGCGATTTCATCGGCAATATTATGCACTTCAAATAGAGCGGAATGAGCTTTCTTGCGTGCAACAAATGTTCCAACGCCTTGCTGACGAATTAAGATACCTTCGTCGGTTAACTCTCTTAAAGCACGGTTGACTGTCATACGGCTAACGTTAAGCGCTTTAACCATTTCAGATTCAGAAGGCACACGTTGATCGGGCTGCCATTCACCGCTGTGAATCTGTTGAGTAATGGCTTGCTTTACCTTGGCATAGATAGGGCCAGGCGCATCATCAATCAGCCGCGATAAATGGGTCATCATATGGGTGGTTGAATTTGCGATTGTCATTAACGTCATCCACTAGAAAATAAGGGTTTGTATTATAACGGTAAATGGGATCCCTTAACAGGTGAGATCCTTAATGTCGACATATCTTGTATAGACAAGTTATGTCAATTACACTAACCCTAGGTCATTTAGTGAAATTGTGAAAGGAAAAATAATGCAAAGGGATAATGGCAGGGAACAAACGATCTTTGCTCGTCGAGCATGGATGTCGGGTCGTTGGCAACATAATGTGACGTTTACTATCAAAGATGGGGTGTTTATACATATCGAGCCAAATAGTGATGCAAAAAAGGCAGATATCCACCTCAGCGGGCCGATGTTACCCACCCTTGCCAATGTGCACTCCCACGCTTTTCAATATTTGATGGCAGGTGTTGCTGAAGTCTGTACGAATCCTAATGACAGTTTCTGGAGTTGGCGTGAACGTATGTATCACATGGTTAGTCAACTTAACCCAGAACAAGTACGTATTATTGCCACTCATTTGTATATTCAAATGCTGAAAGCGGGTTATAGCCAAGTTGGGGAATTTCATTATTTGCATCATGATCAGCAGGGCAAGGCATATACCGATCCTGCGGAAATCTCTCATCAGTTAATTAAAGCGGCTAACCAAGCCGGTATCGGTATGACATTATTACCAGTGTTGTATTCTTATGCAGGATTTGGTGCTCAAACGCCCAATTTAGGACAGCAGCGCTTTATTCATACATCGGCTTCTTATATCAACCTTTATCAGCAGCTTAATAAAGCATTAAGTTCTAGTCGCAAGCATCAACTTGGCCTCTGTTTTCATTCATTAAGGGCGGTATCTGAAGCGCAAATTCATGACGTGTTGCAAGAACTGGACTCTGGGCAGCCCATTCACATTCACATTGCTGAGCAGCAGCGGGAAGTGGATGATTGTCTTGCATGGAGTCAACAGCGCCCAGTGGAATGGCTGGCAGAACATATAGGTATTAACCAACAGTGGTGCTTGATTCATGCCACTCATTTAAACCAACATGAAATACAAACTATTGCGCAAAGTGGTGCGGTGGCTGGATTGTGTCCAACCACTGAGGCCAATTTAGGCGACGGTATTTTCCCTGCGACTGAATATCAGCGCTTTGCTGGAAAGTGGGCAATAGGATCAGACAGTCATGTGGGAATGTCGTTAGTCGATGAATTGCGCAGTTTGGAATACAGTCAGCGCCTACATGAACAGCAGAGAAACCGCCTTTATTCTTCGAAGCATCCATCGGTGGGAGAACATCTCTATCAGCAAGCGCTTCATGGTGGAAATCAGGCTTGTAATGTGGCACTTGGGTTACAAGTTGGTCATAGGGCAGACTTTCTAGTCTTAGATGAAAGCCAGCCTTTCGTTGCTGCAAGCCATGATGGAGACCTGCTTAATCGATGGCTATTTGCCTCTCACCAATCTTGGATTACCGATGTGTACGTTGCAGGACAACACGTAGTGGAACGTGGTGTGCATCAATATGAGGCAGAAAGCGCGCCAGCTTTCGTTGAAGTGATAAAGCAGTTGGGTTAATACTTCGAACACAGCTAGACGCAGACAATGAAATTGAACAAAGGTTTGTAGCTTCTTCGTTTTACTTCAGTTCTGTGTGACGGATTTTCTCTGTTCAAATTCGGCCTTAAGCGCATACATTCTCGCCAGCCCTGCCTATTCAGGTGACTTGGATAATGTAAGTCATCTGAATAACATAACGTTTAATTATATGAATTCTCATTTAATTGGCTGTACTTTCTAACTGATACGCTTACACTTATGCCCCTTAATTTGATCCATGCAGAATGACGAAAGGAGAAACGCATGTCTTCAAAGGCTGGTTCAGCTTCTGCATTTGCTGCATTTTTACGTAAAAAAAATGTTGAGCTGTCATTAAAACATTACGGCATCGATGCCTTGGGCGCTATGGCCCACGGTTTGTTTGCTTCACTATTGATTGGCACCATCATGAAAACCCTCGGTGCTAAGTTAGATATCGCCGCTTTGGTGACGGTAGGTGGTTACGCGGCAGCGGCCACTGGTCCTGCTATGGCGGTTGCGATAGGTTATGCATTAAAGTCGCCACCCTTAGTGCTATTTTCTCTGGTCGCCGTTGGTGGTGCCGCCAATTCTTTGGGGGGCGCGGGTGGCCCTTTGGCAGTGTTAATCATCACGATTGTTGCGGCAGAGCTTGGTAAATTAATTTCTAAAGAAACGAAAGTCGACATTATCGTTACGCCTTTTGTGACCATCTTTATTGGTACGATATTGTCGCTTTGGTTAGCCCCTTCTATTGGTCAGGCGGCGAGTTCTGTTGGGCAGTTGATTATGTGGGCAACCGAGCTACGCCCAATCATGATGGGTATTGTGGTTTCTGTGGTAATTGGTATTGCCCTTACTTTACCGATCAGCAGTGCAGCGATCTGTGCGGCATTAGGCATTACTGGTTTGGCTGGTGGGGCTGCACTAGCTGGGTGTTGTGCGCAAATGATTGGGTTTGCGGTCATTAGCTTTCGTGAAAATGGCTGGGGTGGTTTGATATCGCAAGGGGTTGGAACTTCGATGCTACAAATGCCCAATATTGTGAAAAATCCGCGAATTTGGATTGCGCCTATTGTCACCTCTGCCATTACCGGGCCAATAGCAACAACCTTATTCCAACTGAAAATGAATGGCCCAGCGGTTGCCTCTGGTATGGGCACATGTGGTTTGGTTGGCCCAATTGGTGTGTATACGGGTTGGCTGGCGGATATTGCTAACGGATCAAAAATGGCCATTACCGGGATGGATTGGTTAGCGCTTATTCTGGTATGTGTCGTTCTCCCTGCGATTATTGCATTTTTGGTTCACCGCTATGTCGTGAAACTCGGTTGGGTTAAAGTCGGTGATCTCAAGCTCGATTAATTGAGTATAAAACTCAAAGGCAAGTTAGATGGCGTTGTTGTCATCTAACTTGTTACGATTTAGACTGCTGTTTCATTAGCCAAGCTGCTGCTTCTAAGCGGGAATGGAGTTCCAGTTTTTTCAGCAAATTTTTCACATGAACCTTAGCTGTAGCTTCTGAAATTTTCATTTTCTCCGCAATCAGTTTGTTACTCATTCCTTGAGAGAGTAGTAGCAGAGTTTGATGTTCCCGATCCGTTAACGTTGATAATTTGTCGGATTCAGTCGTTTTGGGCTTATGCCATGATTGGGCGAGCACTTGCGTGAGCCGATCAGACAGCGCCAATTTACCGAGCACGGCTTGTTTGATGTTGGCGACAATATCTTCGGGTTCCATATCTTTAAGTAGATAGCCATCGGCACCATATTGCATGGCGGTAAGCACATCTTCTTCCGTATCAGAAACGGTGAGCATCACGATTCTTGCGGTGACGCCTTTAGCGCGCATTTGGCGCAGGGTTTCTAACCCATCCATCCCTTGCATGTTCAAATCAAGCAAAATTAAATCAGGATCATCTTGCAGCGCACTCTCTAACGCTTCAGCACCGGAGTGACATTCCTTGGTCACTTCTAAGTCTTCTTCATAGGCGATAAAACGCTGTAATCCTTTACGAAATAAGGGATGGTCATCGACGATCATGATTGTAGATTTCCCATTACTCATTTGGCTCTCCTTTGCTGCTTGAGTGAAAGGTGTTAGTAAACGTCAAACGATGATGTTGTGGCATAGTCTACCCAAGTTCCTTGTTATTGTTGAGGTAATTCGGGGTAAACACCAAACTCACTTCGGTTCCGCCATCGGGTAAGGTGTTGATCACCAATGTTCCTTTCAATGAATGACAACGCTCTTGCATAATTTCAGTACCGTAATGGTTAAGCACCCGCTCGGTTTGAGTAAAGCCTATTCCATCGTCTTGTACCAACAGGACGACGTTTTTCTCCTCGTTTTCCGTGAGAGAAATGGTGATGTGTGAGCCTTGCGAATGTTTGACGGCGTTCTGCACCGCTTCTTTGGTGATTTGCAATAGGTGAATTTCTTCATTGGGCTCAAAGGGCACATGGCGACAGTCGTAATGCAGTTGGATTTGCATGGCGCTGTGTTTCGCTAAGGTCTGCACGGTATCACTCAGTGCCGCTTGCAAGCCGCCACTGTCAATCTGCAAACGAAAGGTAGTGAGGAGCTCGCGCAGTTGACGATAAGCCGATACGACACCTTCTTTGAGTTCATAAACTGGGGTAGTGACTCGCTCGCTCACTGGCTCTTTCTCAATGCCTTTTTCAATACACGCGACCTGAAATTTGAGGTACGAAAGGGATTGAGCCAAAGAATCATGCAGCTCGCGCGCAATAATATTTCGTTCACTCAGTAGCGCGATGCGTCTCTCTTGGTTGAGTTGGTTCGAAAAACTCAGTGCAATGCCCAATTGATCTACTAAGGATTCCACCAAATCACGCTGCCAATTTGCCATTGGCGATTGGGTAAATACACGGATGTCACCATAGTGGTTGTCATTGCGTTCTATTGGAAAGTGAACGGTTTGGTTCGATGCGCTATTTCCCAGCTCTGAACCAATGAGCACTTGGTGATAAGGCAGTTCAGGCTGCGAGGTAAAGAGTGTCAGCTCTAGGTTATTGAGTTGGCTAACGGCGCTTAATTGCTGCAAAATCGCCTCAAAATCGAGTTGACCATAATGAGATTGGTTGACCTGTTGAGCCACGTTGTACAAGAACGTGAGCATCTGATTGCTCTGGCTGAGCGCTTGGGTCTTTTCAGCAATGCGCTGTTCAAGATCTTGATGAATCGACTGCATGCTTTGATTGGCTTTGTTGATGGTTTTGGCCAAAAGACCAAGCTCATCATCGCGATGCACCAAACAGCGTTGGCTCCAATCACCTTGTGACGAGATTTCCGCCACGTCGGTTAGCTCGCGCAGAGGGCGCGCGATGTATTTGTGAATCGAATAAATCGAGAGAAGAATAAGACCCAATGTGATAGTAAGTGTAATGGTCTGAATGATTTTTAACTCTTGCAGGCGCTCTTCCAACACCTTTTGATAGCCGTAAACCAGACGGTCAATGGATTGCACAAAGCTTTCGAGTTTTGGTAAAAACGGCCCCAATTGGAAGTGAACGTTGGCGTTCGCCAATGTTGGTTTAATCTCTTGATTCCACGTGTGTGCGACCTGATCGTATTCGTCTTTAATCGCCACCTGATGAAAGCGAATAAAATCCTTTTTTAACACAGGGTCGTTAAACAGGGTTTCGAACTGTTGAATCAGTTGCTGTACTTTGTGGCGATTCTCTAGGGAATCCTCGCTTTGCAGTAGCGTTACCTGAGTGGTGATACGGTAACTCATCATGCGCAGAGAGCCAGAAAGGTTGATGGTTTTGCCATCGTACTCACTGATTTGCGACATATACATCGATGAGAAAATACTGACGAACGCCATCAAGATCAAACTGACCATGATCGCGGTGATCTTCATGACAATCGAGCGGCTAAGTTTGGGCAATCTAACGTCCTCTTTCTTTCAACACATCCATTTTTTCGCCGCTTTTTTCACTCTTTTCCTTTGGCCTTCCTCACCGTTACGCACAGCGAGAACCTAGTGATTTAGCAAAAGCAGCGCCTCTACGATAGCGACAAACAGTGCTGCAAGGGAAATCATTTTCCAAAATAGCACAGGATTGCGAGTCATTAGTGGTCGATTGCTTGGACTATTGATGAGTGCGGTATTGGGAGTACTCAAATCGGTAACAAAATCGCCTAATGCTTGATAGCGCTGCTGAGGTGACTCTTCGGTTGCTTTGCGAAAGGCCAAATCGACCCAAAGCGGAATGTCGGCACGATGAGTTTGTAGCGACTGATAATGCCATTTGGTATGACGGGCACTTTGAATCGCTTGTGAGGTATTTTCTTTAAAGGGCAAGGAGCCGCTCAGCATCTCATAACCAATAACGGCAATGGAGAACAGATCCGATAAGGTGGTGGCGCGCCCTGTATTGATGTATTCCGGCGCAATGTAGTTCACCGTGCCAAGTGGGAACGGGTCATCTTGATGTGCTTGTGCCTCTTTGAGTCCCAGTACGTCGACAGTACCAAAATCGATCAATTTCACTGTCTCTTCTGGCGTAATCATGATGTTCTCGGGCTTGAGATCGCAATGAACCATATCAGCGCGCTGCAACACTCGTACCGCTCGCACCAATTCGGTGAGCAGTGTCCGAACCTCATTAAGAGAAGGATTGGGGTGATCAAATATCCATTGGCGTAGTGTTGCTCCGGGAATCCACTCACTGACTTGATAGAGAAACGGCGTTTCTGCTGGGGGTGCGTACATCTTCATTAAGCGTGGGCTATTGAGCTGTGAGGCAATCCAATATTCGTTAGCGAATCGGCGTAACGTCGGCAGATCATCGCTGGCATTGACTGATGGCGCTTTAAGTACTCGCTGCTCTCTGGTGTGTGTATCTTCCACTAGATAAACATGACTACGCGAGCCATCGTGCAAGGTGCGTAGCACTTTAAAGTGGTCTAGGCTCATTCCGGCTTTGAGTACCGGAGGAATGCGGCGGCTGATAAGTTGCTGTTCCAGTTCTGGCAAGCTCTTTTCTGGCAACGCCATGATATCGAAAATGACGCAGGTGCAGTTATCTTGACTGCCATTGTCGATGGCGAGTTGGCAAAGCTTAGCACTCAGCGCTTCGGCGCTGTCTTGCTGTGCTAACACTGCGCTTATTTGCTCCGGGGAGAGTGTTTGGTGGACTCCATCGGTGGTGAGCAAAAATCGATCATGTCGATTTACTTCCAGCGTTTGATAGTCCACATCGGCGTTCTCATCCATGCCGAGAGCTCGAGTGAGATGGCCCGTTCCTTTGGCGGTGATGCGTTGATGGTCACGGGTCAATTGGGTGAGTTTGTGGCGGCGATAGCGATAGATACGGCTATCGCCAATATGAATCAAATGAGCGGTATTGGATTTTAGAATGATCGAGCTAAATGTGGTGACCATACCGTTATGGCGCAGCGCATCTTGGCCTTGGGTATAAAGCCATTGATTGAGTTGACTTAAAAGCGAAGTAACAGAATGAGAGACGCTCCAACTATGAGGCGTGGCGTAATAGTCTTGGACAAATTGTGTGGTGACCGTGTGGCTGGCTTGCTGACCTTGGTCGCTGCAACTGACGCCATCGGCAATGCAGACAATGGTGCCTTTGAAGGTCAGCTCATCTTGCCTTTGCGGGTGTTTAACAATAAAGGCATCCTGATTTTCAGCGCGAACACCGGTGAGCGATGTACCGCCGAAGGTGACTCGTTGGAGTGATTTATCCATCCTCAAACTGCTCCTTGTGGTGTGAACCATCAATAACGAAAGCTCCTCAGCCATCGACTGAGGAGCGAAGGGAACATCAACCTTAAGAGACTTTGATCAGCGTGACTGAACCGTCTTCGTTCACTTCAGTTATTTCACCTTTAGGCTCTTCCATAAAGAACAGCGTAGCAAAACCAATCACAGCGGTTACTGCAATCACGTAGAAGAAGGTTTGGTAGCTCACAAAAGAGAGAATCGTCAGATAAACCACTGAACCCACGTTACCGTAAGCGCCTGTCATCCCTGCAATTTGACCTGTCATGCGACGTTTAATCAGTGGAACGGTAGCAAAAACCGCCCCTTCACCGGCTTGGACGAAGAATGAACACGCCATTGCTGCCGCAACCGCCAGCCATAGTGGCCATGAGCCATTCACTTGTCCCATCAAGAAGTAACCCACAGCCAAACCCGCAGTCAAAATCAGCAGCGTCATCTTACGACCGTATTTGTCAGACAAGATACCGCCACCAGGACGAGACATCAGGTTCATAAAGGCGTATGAAGAGGCCACCATCCCTGCCATCACAGGTGTCAGTTGGAATGTGTCGGAGAAAAATAGCGGTAGCATTGATACCACAGCAAGCTCAGAACCAAAGGTCGCAAAATAGAGTACGTTTAGCACCGCCACTTGTTTGAATTTGTATTGGTGTGCAGGCTCAACTGGAGTGGTGAAGATGGTTTTGTTCACTTTCCAAACTTGCAGCGCATCGAAAAGATAAAGTGCCGTTAGGCCAGCATAAATACTGATCACCATCCCTTCACTGAGCATATTGATGCCGCTTGGAGAGAGTTTCCATGCCAGTAAACCAAGTACGGCATACATCGGAATTTTCATCAGCAGGAGGAAAACAAAATCGCCTTTAGAAGTCACTTCCATCGCTGACAGATGTTTAGGGCGGAAATAGGTGGCGCCTTTTGGCGTATCGGTGACGTTACGATAGAAAATAACAGAGAACACCAAACTCATTAATCCAGTTAACGCAGTCGCATAGCGCCAGCCGTCATCACCGCCGAACGCTAAAGCCAATGCAGGTAGAGTAAATGCGGCAGCTGCTGAGCCAAAGTTACCCCAACCGCCATAAATACCTTCTGCTGTGCCCAGTTGGTTGTGCGGGAACCATTCAGAGACTAAACGAATGCCCACCACGAAACCGGCACCGATAAAGCCAAGTAAGAAGCGAGCAATCGCTGCTTGAATAAAGCTGTCGGCAAAAGCAAAAGCAAAACAAGGAATGGAGCAGATGGCGAGGAGCGCTGAGTAAACTGCACGCGGACCAAAGCGGTCGGTAAACATACCAATCAGCACGCGAGCAGGAATGGTTAGGGCGACGTTGAGGATCAGCAAGGTTTTGATCTCTTCCGTTGAGAGCCCAAGGGAGGTTTTGACCATTTGCAGCATCGGCGCAAAGTTAAACCAGATAACAAAGGTGATGAAAAAGGCGATCCAACTGAGGTGGAGGATCTTCATCTTGCCGCTAAATGAAAACAGCGAAAATTTAGTATTGTCCATAATCTAATTCCTAACTGAAGAGTGTGTTGGTCCCCACAGTGCTGTAGCCAGCACTGTGTGTTCGAAATAGTGATAAACGATGTAAGTAACTAGATTCTTATTTGAATCTCATCATTGGCTTGCTGAACTTCATAAGTGGCGATGCTCAGTTCTGGCTTTTCTAAACAAGCACCCGTCGCTAAATTCCAGTGTTGTTTGTAAAGAGGGGACGCCACATACAGTTGATCGTCGATGGAGCCGATGATCCCGCGCGACAGCACATTGGCTTTACCAATCGGGTCATAGTTGCCAATCGCGTAAAAGTGGTTGGTGCGTTGACTAAAGAAGATTGCGACCTGTTTATTACCTACCTTGGCACAAACGCCGCTATTCGGTGCAATATCGCTGGTTTTACAAATGGTTTGCCATTGACTCATCTTGTGCTTCCTTCTTTAGCCAATTATTGAACTTGGGTGATTTCGATAGCGAGATCATCGCGGTGCGCTTTAGGGGCAATTTGTCCGCGAATATCGACAAACTGGACGTTATCATCACGGTCATCACTGTTGATGAAATGGCTAAAGCGTTGCAATTTTTCGGGTGTTTCTAGGGTGGTTTTCCACTCACATTGGTATTTGGCGATGTTGTCTGCCATGGCTTGCTCAAGTTCTGCGCAAAGAGCGAGTTTGTCGTCAATCACCACCTCTTTTAGGTACGCTAGTCCACCTTCTAGGTTTTCTAACCAGACGGAGGTGCGTTGTAGGCGGTCGGCGGTGCGGATGTAGAACATCAAAACGCGGTCGATGTATTTCACTAGCGTGGCTTGGTCGAGGTCGGTCGCGAATAGGTCTGCATGACGAGGGCGCATACCGCCGTTACCACAGATATAGAGGTTGAAGCCTTTATCAGTGGCAATCACGCCGATGTCTTTCGATTGCGCTTCAGCACATTCACGGGTACAGCCTGAGACGGCAAACTTGAGTTTGTGTGGTGAGCGCAGCCCTTTGTAGCGGTTTTCCAAATCAATCGCGAGCCCCATGCTGTCTTGTACGCCGTAGCGACACCAAGTTTGTCCCACACAGGATTTGACGGTACGCAGAGATTTGCCGTAAGCATGACCCGTTTCAAAGCCTGCATCGACCAAACGTCGCCAAATAAGCGGTAAATCATTGAGTTGTGCACCGAACAGGTCGATACGTTGTCCGCCGGTGATTTTTGTGTATAAACCAAAATCTTTGGCGACTTCTCCCAGCACAATCAGTTTTTCTGCGGTGATTTCGCCGCCCGGAATCCGTGGGACAACTGAGTAAGTGCCATCTTTTTGCATGTTGCCTAAGAACAGATCGTTGGTGTCTTGCAGCTCAATGTGCTCTTGACGCAGGATGTAATCGTTCCAGTAAGAGGCAAGGATAGAACCCACGGTCGGTTTGCAAATTTCACACCCTAAGCCCGAACCGTATTGAGCAAGCAGTTCATCGAAGGTTTTGATTTGGTGCACGCGAATCAAATCGCTCAGTTCTTGGCGTGAATAGGAGAAGTGTTCACACACATGGTTGTTGACTTCAACGCCCAATTTCGCCAGTTCGCTGTCTAACACTTGTTTAGCAAGAGCACTGCAACCACCACAACCCGTCGAGGCATTGGTGGTCTCTTTCAGCTCTGCCATCGTAGTGCAGCCGGCTTTAACGGCTTCGACAATGGTGCCTTTGGTGACATCAAAGCATGAACAAATTACTGCGCTATCAGGCAGGGCGTCGACACCCATGGCGGACGATTCATCTTCTGCCACATTCGGTAAAATCAGCACTGATGGGGTTTCTGGCAACGTCATGTTGTTTTGACGCAGTTGCAGTAAGTTGGAGTAGCATTGTGCATCACCCACTAATACTGCACCGACAATCGATTTCTTATCGTGAGAGAGAATCAGGCGTTTATAGACTTGCTCAATGTCGTCTTTGTAGGTGTATGACAGCGCGCCTGCGGTTTTATCGTGCACTTCACCGATACTCGCCACATCGACACCGAGTAATTTGAGTTTGGTACTCATATCTGCGCCGGTAAATTCTGCAGCTTGTTCAGGCGTTAAGATGTGTTGCGCGGCGACTTTTGCCATTTGATAGCCCGGTGCGACCAAGCCAAAAATTTGGTTGTTCCACAGGGCACATTCGCCAATGGCATAAATATCGTCATAGTTGGTTTGACAGTGATTATTAATCACAATACCGCCACGTTCACCAATGCTAATGGTGGAGTTGCGTGCCAGTTCATCACGCGGACGAATCCCTGCGGAGAAGACAATCATGTCGGTTTCGAGGTGCGAACCATCGGCAAAGTTCATGCGATAACGAGCCGATTCGCCAGCAACGATTTCCGTGGTTGCCTTTTCGGTGTGCACATTGACGCCCATGGCTTCAATTTTACGGCGCAGTAATTCACCGCCATCTTGGTCAAGCTGCACTGCCATGAGGCGTGGAGCAAATTCCACCACATGAGTTGTAAGACCTAAATTTTTAATCGCATTCGCCGCTTCCAATCCCAGTAAGCCACCACCGACGACCACACCGCTGGTGCTGGATTGGCTAGAGGCTTCAATGGCATCTAAATCTTCAAGGGTGCGATACACATGGCAATGTTCGCCATCGTTACCCGTAATCGGCGGCACAAATGGGAATGAGCCGGTCGCTAAAATCAGTTTGTCATAGGCTAGGGTTTCACCGTCGGTGAGTGTCACGGTGCGATCATCGGGATTGACCGTCGCTACCTTGGCATTAAGGCGATATTGAATGCAGTGAGTTTGATAATACTCTTCAGTGGTGAGAGCCAAATCAGCGGCCGTGCTGCCAGTAAGATAAGAGGTTAAATGCACACGGTCATAGGCTAGACGGGCTTCTTCACAAAAGGTAATGATCTCATACTCATTGCTGCCAGATTGAATCACATTGTCGATAAACTTATGACCGACCATGCCGTTGCCTACCACAATAATGCGTTTTTTGCTCATGATGATGTCCTTATTTTGTTTTTAGAGTCAGTGCTGTCATTACGCGGTGAGGCGAATGGTTGTGGTGTCTGACTTTGCTTCCCGTTCTGTTAATTGTTCTAGCCACTCTATTTGTGACGCCACTTTGACCACTTGACCGATGACGATCAAGGCAGGCGAACAGACTTGGTGGTGTGTTGCTAAATGATGTAATTCGGTTAATTCGCCAGTGAAGGTGCGTTGGCGAGTGGTGCAGCCATTCTCAATAATCGCAACAGGGGTGCTTTGATCCATGCCATGTTTGATTAAGGTCTCTTGAATCCATTGCGCTTTCGATAAGCCCATGTAAATGACTAAGGTTTGGTTCAGTGACGCCAGTGCGCCCCAATTCACATCGAGGGATTTATCGGCGTGGGCGGTGATAAAGGTGCAACCTTGTGCGAGCCCTCGATGAGTTAAAGGAATATTGGCGTACGTGCTGCAACCTGAAGCGGCGGTGATACCCGGTACCACTTCAACTCGGATCCCTCTTTGAGCCAGAAACAGCATCTCTTCACCTCCGCGGCCAAAAACAAACGCATCGCCGCCTTTGACTCGACACACTTGCAACCCTTGCATGGCGTAGCTGGCAATCAGTTCATTGATCTCTTCTTGCTTCATACTGTGATGTCCTTTGGCTTTGCCCACATAGACATGCTGAGCAGAATGCGGAAAGGTCGCTTGAATTTCACGACTCACCAAATTGTCGTAAATGATGACGTCTGCAGCATCAATGGCTTTGACCGCTTTCATGGTGAGCAAGTCTGGATCGCCAGGGCCTGCGCCTACCAAAGCCACATTACCTAATGTGATCGTTGAGCTTGTAATTGTCTTCATCATTCCAGTGCCTCGTCATGGTGATTAAGTTTGGGCGTCGACTGTTCCGACTGCGCTTTTTCTCTCTAGAGCAAGTTGAATGCCAAATAGGTGAGATAATGAGAGAAGACTTTTTTTAAATACTATTTTTCAATACGTTAGATAAGGTTATTGCCAAAGAATCACTATAAATGAGTCACTAGCGAGAATAGGTTAGATTGATAAAAATGGTCCATGGATGTGCGACAATCTCTTTTCATGGTGAAAAATACATAAAAGTGGGTAGTAACCTTGGGTAACCATCTCTACCTAATAGTGGGTAGATAAATTATTTTATTCAATTAATTCAATTGGTTGGTTGGTTTGTTTAAGGGTGTTGGTCTATAAATTGCTTTTCTATGCTGAAAGTAGAAATAGTAAGGGGAATGTATGGTGACGCATGATGGATGGACCAAGTCAACGTGTGCTTACTGCGGAGTCGGTTGTGGTATTGAAGCCCGTGTTTTAGGCAGTGGAAAGCTAGAAGTGCGTGGTGATAAAAGCCATCCAGCCAACTTTGGCAAACTGTGCACCAAAGGCATAGCCTTGGGCGATACGGTCATTGAAGATGGTCGCTTACTTTATCCTCAGCAACGCGTTGCGGGGGAATGGCAAAGAGTGGCTTGGGATGAAGCCCTGACTACCGTTGCTGACAAATTTACGCAAACCATTGCGGAATATGGTCCAGATTCCGTTGCTTTTTATGTTTCAGGTCAGCTCCTGACCGAAGACTACTATGTCGCCAATAAATTAATGAAAGGCTTTATTGGCAGCAGCAATATCGACAGCAATTCGCGTTTGTGTATGGCATCGTCAGTCGTGGGACACAAACGTGCTTTTGGCATGGACAGTGTGCCAGTAGTTTATGAAGATTTAGAACAAGCGGAAGTGGTGATTCTGGTCGGTTCGAACCTCGCATGGTGTCATCCAGTGTTGTTTCAACGTTTGCGTGTCGCTAAGGAAAACAACCCTGAGCTTAAAGTGCTGGTGGTGGATCCTCGGAGTAATGAAAGCTGCGATATCGCCGATCAACATTTGGCAATTCATTCAGGTGCCGATGTCGCGTTGTTTAATGGTTTATTGCACTATCTTGCCGATCATCAAGCACTTGATACCGACTTTATTACCAACCATACCAACCACTTTGACATGGCGCTCGCCTCTGCTCAGCAAGACACCAATACGCAAGATGTAACGGGGTTATCAAGTGCGGAATTGGAACAGTTTTATCGAGCGTTTGCTGAACATAAAAGGGTAGTAACCATTTACTCACAAGGGGTCAATCAATCCACTCAGGGCTCAGATAAAGTCAACAGCATCATCAATTGTCACCTTGCGAGTGGCAAAATTGGCTATGTGGGGTGTGGTCCGTTTTCTGTGACAGGTCAGCCCAATGCCATGGGAGGACGAGAAGTGGGGGCGTTAGCCAGCACCCTTGCAGCGCATTTGGAGTTTGATCAGCCTGAAGAGATAGCAGCGATCCGCGAATTTTGGCACACCGACTCGCTCGCCACCAAGCCGGGACTCAAAGCGGTGGATATGTTTGATGCGGTTGCTGAGGGAAAGATTAAAGCGATTTGGATTATGGCGACCAATCCGGTGGTGAGTTTACCGAACAGCGACAAAATAAAGACTGCACTGGAAAATTGCCCATTTGTGGTGGTATCCGATTGCATTGCTGATACCGCTACCACTCGCTGCGCCGATCTACTTTTACCTGCGCAAGGTTGGAGTGAAAAATCCGGCACCGTCACCAACTCTGAACGCCGCATCTCGCGACAACGAAAATTGCTCGCCAGTCCGGGGCAAGCGAAATCTGATTGGTGGATCGTCAGTCAAGTGGCGCAGCGTATGGGGTTTAAAGAGCAGTTCGATTATCACCACGAAGGGGAAGTATTTCGCGAATATGCAGAGATGACGGGGCTGAATCAGCATGTGAAACCACGGGATTTGAACTTGATTGGTTTGGCTAAACTGACTGATCAAGAGTATCACCACTTGATGCCACAGCAGTGGCCCGTGCTTGTGTATCAATCTGAGTTAGTTAATCAGCGCCTTTTTACCGATAAGCAGTTTTATACCGCCAACGGCAAAGCGAATTTTTTAGCGGTGAGTCATCGAGTGCCTCAGCGGCAGATCTCAACGCAATATCCGTTGTTGCTCAATACCGGACGAACCAGGGATCATTGGCATACGATGACACGTACCGGATTATCAACGCGCCTAGCCTCATTTCACAGCGACCCTTACCTTATGATCCATCCAGATACTGCGCAGCAATATCAGCTCAATGACGGACACATTGCGACAGTGAGCAATCAGCAAGGTAAAGTGCGGGCTAAGGTGATGTTTAACGATGGGATGAAACGCGGTGAGCTTTTTATGCCCATTCATTGGAATGAATTAACCGCCGCTGATGCCAAACCTTGCAGCTTAGTTGACCCACGAGTTGATGCCTATTCGGGACAACCGGAATTTAAATGTACGCCTGTTGCGATAGTGCCTGAGCAGACACAAAGTGCAGTGTTAGTCGCTTGTGATAACCCTATTATATTGAATGATAGAGACTATTGGTCACGCCAAAAAATCGCAGGCGGTTATCTGTATCATATTAAAAGTGATCGTAAACTTGCTGACATATTGAAAGATTTGCCTGCCAGTAAGGGGCAAGAAGTCAGTTACCAGTCTGGGTCTTGGTATCTTAAAGCGACAAGACAAGACGTGAAAACTATACGCTTAGTAGTCGCTAGTGGTATCTCTGGTTTTAAACAGAAGCAAGTTGCGGATGTAGCAGAACTGTTTGCATATAATGAAGAAACGATGTCGATACAACAGTGCATTCATTGGTTGGAAAAGAAATGGTAGGTCAGCAGTTCGGTCTAATGGTGATAATAAAAATAGTGTGATTGATATCAAATCACTAGTAAGGGCTGAAGAGCTGAAAAAAAACTGCTACTATGTCACAAATTTAAAAAGTTGGCTTCATGCCAACTTTTTTCGTGTTTACACGCTATTTAAAAACGATATTAGGAATACTTGTGCTCTCAACTGCAAACATCACAATGCAATTTGGCGATAAGCCATTGTTTGAAAACATCTCCGTCAAATTTGGCGATGGTAACCGTTATGGTCTGATCGGTGCGAACGGCTGTGGCAAATCCACTTTTATGAAAATTTTAGGTGGTGAACTGGAGCAATCCGGGGGCACAGTTATTTCTTCTGATCCTAATGAACGCATGGCGAAATTAGGTCAGGACCAGTTTGCTTACGAACAGTACACGGTTATCGACACGGTGATTATGGGTCATAAAGAGCTGTGGGCTGTGAAAGAAGAGCGTGATCGTATCTATGCTCTGCCAGAAATGTCTGATGAAGACGGCATGCGTGTGGGCGATCTGGAAACTGAATTCATGGAAATGGATGGTTACTCGGCAGAGGCTCGTGCGGGTGAATTACTGTTGGGCTTAGGGATTGCTGAAGAGCAGCATTTTGGTTTGATGAGTGAAATCGCGCCAGGCCTAAAACTTCGTGTATTGTTGGCGCAAGTTCTGTTCGCTGAACCAGACATCATGCTACTAGACGAACCAACCAACAACTTGGACATGAGCACCATCGCATGGTTGGAGCAAACGCTATTAGCACGTAACTGTACTATGATCATCATTTCCCACGACCGTCACTTCCTGAATACCGTATGTACACATATGGCGGACTTGGATTACGGTGAACTTCGTATGTTCAGCGGTAACTACGATGAATACATGATAGCTGCTGAGCAAGCTCGTGAGCGCTTGCTTGCTGATAATGCGAAGAAGAAAGCACAAATTGCTGAATTGAAAACCTTTGTAAGCCGCTTCTCTGCGAACGCATCAAAAGCAAAACAAGCGACCTCTCGTCAGAAACAAATCGATAAAATTCAGCTAGATGATGTGAAGCCTTCGAGCCGTCAATCGCCATTTATTCGTTTTGACCAAGCGAAAGAGTTGTTCCGTAACGCTCTTGAAGTGACTGAAATGAAACAAGGTTACGACGATAACATTCTGTTTAATGATGTGAACATGATGGTGGAAGTGGGTGAGCGCATTGCGATCATCGGTGAGAACGGTATCGGTAAATCAACGATGTTGAACACGCTTGCAGGTGCTATGGAACCGATGCAGGGTGAAATTAAATGGTCAGAAAACAATAATATTGGTTTCTACGCACAAGATCATGCCCATGAGTTCGCAGAAGACATGAGCCTCTTAGATTGGATGGGGCAGTGGAAAAAAGAAGGCGACGATGAGCAAGTTGTCCGTGGCATTCTTGGTCGTATGCTGTTCTCACAAAACGATATCAAGAAATCCGTTAAAGTGATTTCTGGTGGTGAGCAAGGTCGTATGCTGTTTGGTAAATTGATCATGCAACAACCAAACATCCTGCTAATGGATGAACCGACCAACCACATGGATATGGAATCGATTGAAGCGCTTAACTTGGCGTTAGAGAACTACAAAGGTACCCTAATCTTTGTTTCTCACGACCGTCAGTTTGTATCTTCGATTGCCACACGTATCATCGAAATTTCAAAAGATGGTGTGAACGATTTCCACGGTACTTACGATGAGTACTTAGCGAAGCAAGCACTAGCGAACTAATTGTTTATTGCAATTGCATAAGGGCGAACGTAGTTCGCCCTTTTTTATTGGCTGAATCACTCTAATACGGGTTAACGTTGACGCATACCATTCACAATTAACCCGCCACCGAAAACCATAAATAACACACCTGATAATCGATTGATAAGATTAAACCATGATTTGCTTTGTCCAACTAATAAACGATGGGCCAATAGAGCATAGGAGGTTAAGGCAATAAATGAACAGCTAGCAAAAATCGCTGTTAATTCAAATGACTGTATCATTGGGTTAGCTTGTGGGTTAATAAATTGTGGTAGTAGTGCCGAGAAAAATAAAATGGCTTTGGGATTAGATAATCCAACCAATGTCGACTGTATAAATAAACTGCGGCTATTCGCATTGCGCGCTTCCATTGTCATCGTGTGAACGTTACTTTTTAGTGCTTTAACCCCTAAAAAGCACAGATACAGACCGCCAATGACCTGTACGGCATGAATCATCCATGCTCCAGTGGATTGTAAAAGTGTGCTCATACCTAATCCTGCTAAAGAAGCATAAAAAATCATGGCACATTCATTACCTGCAATGCCACATAGGGCTTTTTTCATACCGTGATTGGCTCCATTCGAGATAGCTAGTAAGACTGCAGGAGCTGGAGATAACGTCGCGATTATTGCGATGGCTAAAAAGCCGAGTAAAGAGTGGGTATCTAACATTGAAATTCCTTTTCAATTAATAATGTAAGTAAGCTACCTAATCAAATTAACGTACTTTTATGCACCCAACAAGCGAATTGCTCTTGCATCATTTTTACGTCAATTCTGCTGCCAAGCGTTGGTTTTTTATGCGTTCTTTGGCAAGGTATAATATAAGTTAGCCAATTCATTTATTAAGGAGAAAGTAGTATGACGAACACTCCAAACCAGATCTCATTCCATGATGGGCATTCTATTCCTCAGTTAGGCCTTGGTGTGTGGCAAGCTTCCAATGAACAAGCTGCACTTGCGGTTCGTGAAGCGTTATTGAATGGTTACCGACATATCGATACCGCTGCAATTTATGGTAACGAAGAAGGTGTCGCCGCAGGCATTAAACAAAGTGGTGTACCGCGCGAAGATGTGTTTGTGACGACCAAAATTTGGAATGATGCTCAAGGCGCAAGTCAATCCCGAGACGCCTTTATGCAAAGTTTGGAACGTTTAGATACTGATTACGTGGATTTGCTGTTAATTCACTGGCCATTGCCAATGAAAGATAAATATATCGAGACTTGGCGTACCATGATTGAGTTGCAACAAGAAGGGTTAGTTAAATCGATTGGTGTGTCTAACTTTATGGAATTATATCTGAAACGATTGATACAAGAAACCGCAATTAAACCGGTATTAAATCAGATCGAGTTACACCCTTATATGCAGCAGAACGTTTTACGAGATGCCCATCAACAACTTGGAATTCGTACAGAAGCGTGGAGTCCATTAGCACAAAACAAGGCATTAAATGATGCTGTTATCGGGCAAATTGCCCAAAAGCATGGCAAAACACCCGCTCAAATTGTCATCCGCTGGCATTTAGATAACCAAGTGATTGTTATACCAAAATCAGTGACGCCGTCACGCATTAAGCAAAATTTTGATGTGTTTGATTTTGAGTTAGATCATGATGATATGACGCTGATAGCAGCTTTAGAAAAGGGGCAGCGATTAGGCCCAGATCCAGAAGTTTTCTCAATGGGTGCATAAGCATTGTGAAGATCTAAAAAAAACACCTCGCATTGGCGAGGTGTTTTAAATTCAGAGTTGCTTTAGTTGATTACGAAAATAGACCTGATGATAAGTAACGGTCGCCACGGTCACAAACAATAGCAACTACTACGGCATCTGGATTATTGCGAGCAATTTCTAAGGCTGCAAATACGGCGCCGCCAGAACTTACCCCCGCACTGATGCCTTCAATACGAGCTAATTCTCTTGCGGTTTCTTTCGCATCGCTTTCTTCTACGTCGATCACTTGGTCAACACGGGCCGCTTCGAAAATACCTGGAAGGTATTCTGGTGGCCAGCGGCGAATGCCCGGGATATTGCTGCCTTCTGCTGGTTGTAAGCCAACAATCTGGACATCTTCACTCTGAGATTTCAGATATTTAGAGGTACCCATGATGGTGCCCGTTGTACCCATACTAGACACAAAGTGAGTGATTTTGCCTTGAGTTTGCTGCCAAATTTCTGGACCTGTGGTTTTAAAATGCGCATCAGGGTTATCTGGGTTATTGAACTGATCAAGAACGATGCCTTTACCTTCTTCTTGCATTTGTAAAGCAAGGTCACGGGCGACTTCCATGCCATCGACCAAAATCAATTCCGCACCATAGGCTTTCATTGAATCAATACGTTCTTGAGTTGAGCTTTTTGGCATGATCAGTACCATTTTATAGCCCTTAATCGCAGCGGCCATCGCCAGCGCAATTCCAGTGTTACCGCTGGTTGCTTCAACGATAGTATCACCTGGTTTGATATCACCACGAGCTTCTGCCTGTAATATCATATTAAGAGCTGGGCGGTCTTTCACAGAACCTGCTGGGTTATTGCCTTCTAGCTTAACAAGAACAGTACCTGAGTTTTCACTCGGTAAACGCTGTAGGCGAACTAATGGCGTGTTACCTACAAATGATTCGATGGTTGGAAAATCTGACACGTCTATTTCCTTTGTGTTGTTCGGCGAGTGAAAAAGAAACGTTTACTCGCAAAGTTTGTTGCGGTAATAATAATGACAATACCACTTGGAGTACAGCGTGCGACGTAAATCGGCTATTTATAATAAAAGTAATTGATTGATTGTATTCTAAAAGGTTATATCGATTGTATTTATTATTCACTTCATTTCACTTAGTCTATCGATTCGAAAGGATCACCGCTTTTTATTGCTGATTTCTCTAGCGGCTTTTGCGTCCATTTTAAATAGCTTTTTTGGCTTATTGCTGGCGTGGGTATTGGTTCGTTATGATTTTCCCAGTAAGCGTTTACTGGATGCATTAGTCGATTTACCATTCGCTCTACCCACTGCCGTAGCAGGTATCACTTTAGCAACGCCTATTCTGCCAATGGTCCATTTGGCGCCGTTATATTCCTAGCGGGCAATATGCCTTATATCCGCGAAATCACCTCACTAATGATTTTTGTCAAACTGCAAGAATTTGCTTTTGCAGGAGCGAGTGCCATTGCCTCGGTAGTATTGATGGCATCACTGCTGTTATTACTTGCGATCAACATTGGGCAAGAGCGCTATTTGCGCCGTATTCACGGTAAGTAAGGAGAATATGATGATCCAAGTTAGACGTGTTGGTGATCAACCAGTCGTAAAATGGACATTGATTCTGCTTGCCATATTACTTCTGGTACCGCTATTTAGTATTTCCATCACGTCTTCGCGAGTGCGTCTTTATTGCCTTGATTACCCTAGCATTAAAAACCGTAGTGGAATGGCGCCAAGCGCGTTCACGACGAGTTGATAACGATGATGAATGAGTGATAACCCATGAGTATTTCAATAAACAACCTTTCAAAAACGTTTGCCCAGTTTCAGCATAATGGGTTGTTGTATGTGCGCAGTCATGAGATATCATTGGCCAATAAAGAGAATAAACAAGCCTCTTTACCCGCTAAAGTCATGTCAGTGACACCGATTGGCGCGGAAGTCCGTGTCGAATTAGCACCTCAAGGGTGGGAATCTGATCAGTATTGGGAAGTGCGTTTATCTCATCGTCAATTTGATAGTGATAAAATTCGCCGCGGTGGCATTCTCTATTTAGTACCCCAAGCGGGCTATTTCTTTGCTCAGGACACTCATCAAGATCCGTTGAAACTTGCTTGGCCATTTTTAGAAAAAGATGCGGTTATGTTTGAAATCTAGAATGGAATAGCCCTGTCATAGAGACAGGGCTATTTGTCGTGAAGTGATGTATTCAAACAGCTAGCTTGTAATCGATTCCATTTGATAGATGCCCAATTCAAATACTTCATACGAATAAATCATTTGAGTTGTGCAACTCCTGTCTGCGTTTAAGATGCTGATTTAGTGAAGCACTTTTTCAGGCAATAACGTTACCCGGAATAGCGTCACTACTTCACGAATAAAGTTGGCGGTGTATTCAATATTGATACTGATAGAACGCCAGCATATCTCATGAATCAAGTCTTGCAGTTTTTTCTCCCGTAAGTGAAATTTATTGATGTCCGCTTCCGTTAACTGGTTTACTTCATCTTCAAACAGCAATATGAAGTCTTTCAGTGCCGGAAGTTCCTGCTTTGCCATTACTATAAAGGTGGATATATCATCTCGGAACATGTTAATCCTCATCTTTACTACTCTCATCATTCTCTTATTCTTGTTAGCTGTTAAACGTAAACGATGTTGTCCAATCAACGGTTCTAATTATTGTTACTATCTTGTGAAAATCTACAAATTAACCCTTTATCAGTACAACATTTGGTAGTTGGTCACACTCTTACATTTCGACATGTTTTCTGAATTATTTGTTCAGAATCTTTTCAGAAATTGTTTGTCACGGATAATGATAAAAATAAATTGAAATTTTTATTTCATTTCTTTATTATGTGAAAAGTGATGAATAAGCATCAAAGTTTAAAGAATCAGGTGTTCGCGGCATGCTGGAATTTTCCACTATGAATACCGCCCTTGGTTCATCAATTATGTCGTATTTTGGGAGGAAAAGGATGCCGTTACTGCAATTTGATCTTATTGAAGGGCGCTCTGAATCAGAGATTAAAACATTATTGGATACCGCACACGAAGTGGTGCTTGAAGCGTTTCAAGTTCCAGAGCGTGACCGCTACCAGTTAGTACGAGAAAACAAACGTTACCAAATGGTTTTTCAAGATACTGGTTTAGGCTTTGAACGCACTGATAACTTTGTATTATTACGTGTGTTTACCAGTCCGCGTCCTGCCGATCAAAAAGAGAAATTTTTGAAGCTATTGGCGGACAAGTTTAAAGAACGCTGTGGGATTGAAGGTAAAGATTTGATGATTACTTTCATCAATAATGATAAGAGTGATTGGAGCTTCGGCTTTGGTGAAGCTCAGTACGTTACTGGCGCTTTATAAGGCGTAATGACGTAATCATAATTAACCTTCTGTTGGATAATAAAGGAAGAAGCTTATTGCAAGTTTCTTCCTTTTTTTGTTGTTTTCTTTCCTTCATTTCGAGTGATGGACACATTCCAAATTCTGATTTATTAAAATTTGATCGCTAAATTACGAAATAAATATTCAATTACCTTTTCTAAACTTTACATATGATATGGCTAAAATACTTAGAGCCATCCATTCCATAAACAGAAATATAAATAGATATCTTATAATCACTATAAAGTTGATTTTTACTTTAAGGTGTTGTTTTTTAGTTGTTTATTTGAATTTGTGATCCATGCTTAGTTCCTCGAAATTAGGGTCTTTTTAGTGTGATCGTTCTCCTGTTTCTTTCTATTTTTGGCCAAAAAGCATGAACTACCTAACGAAAATAATTATCCGTTAACTTAACGTATGGAATTTATATTTCATTAGGGTTTATGATAATGCCATTCGCAGAGCAGGAAAGAACAATAAACAGAAGTGTCGTGCTAAATAACCCCTACAACTAGACACTCTGAACTTTAATCTCTGTTGATGTCGATAACGAAACAATGGGTAAGAGGAAGAATTATGAAACTGGCATTGTGTACCGATGTACTGGCGGACCTCTCTTTCAGTGACATGTTGAAAAAAGCAAAAAGTTATGGAGTACAAGGTGTTGAGATGACCGCTGGTGGTTGGTCTCCTTGTCCTCATGTAAACACACGTGAGTTATTAAGCGACAGTGCCAAACTGGCGCAATTTAAAGCAGAACTAGAAGAAAATGAATTAGAAATTGCAGCGCTTAACTGTTCAGGTAACCCTCTAGCTCCGGGCCTATTAGGTAGTCAGCATAGTGAAAGCAGTTATGCAGCCGCTGAGCTAGCTGGAAAGTTAGGGGTGAAAAAAATCGTAATGATGAGTGGTCTTCCTGGTGGTTGCGCTGAAGATACCATTCCAAACTGGATCACTTCGACTGTGTCTTGGCCAGATTACATGCCCGGTGTTGTGGAATATCAATGGAACGAAGTTGCTATCCCTTGGTGGAAAAAATTTGCTCAATACGCGAAAGATCAAGGCATTGAACAAATTGCGATTGAAGAATTTCCGAATCAACTAGTTTATAACCCTGCAACCTTGTTGAAACTGCGTGAAGCAGTTGGCGGCATTATTGGTATGAACCTAGACCCTTCTCACCTCTTTGTTATGGGAGCAGATCCAATTGCTGCTGCTCGTAAATTGGAAGGTTCGATTTATCACGTCCACGGTAAGGATGCTCGTATTGAGCGTGGTCTTGCAGATATTGATGGCTTACTTGAATATCGCCCTGTCACTGATACCAAAAACCGGACATGGAATTATGTTGCGGTAGGGTGTGGCCATGACTTGATGTGGTGGAGAGAGTTTTTCTCAGTGCTGAGTATGACTGGTTACGATGGTTGGGTTTCTCTAGAAATGGAAGACTTAACTATGTCGGTTGAAGCGGGCATATCCACTTCGATTTCTGCTTTACAGCAATCACTGTCTTACTGAGGGGGTAGGTAATGGACCGTACTCGTTATAATGCCAAATACGTATACTGGCTATGTTGTATCGCCACTTTAGGTGGTGTTATGTTCGGCTTCTCAACTGGGGTAATTGCTGGTGCACTGGACTTTGTTCAACAGCACTTCCAGTTGAATTCCACTGAAACTGGCTGGCTTGTATCCAGTATCTTCTTCGGCTGTATTTTTGGTGCAGTCATCGCCGGTAAGCTAGCGGACAAATGGGGACGTAAAAAAACCTTACTCCTTGCTACCATTGCATTTATTTTTTCAACCATTGGTTCGACATTTGCCGATTCATTCACTGTATTTTCCATAGCGCGTATCATTTCAGGTGTCGCCATTGGTTTTGCAAGTACCGTTGCTCCTATGTATATGGGGGAAGTGGCTCCATCAGAGATTCGTGGTAAATCTTCAGGGATTTGGAACCTATCTTTAGTGGGCTCACAAATGGTCATCTTTTTAATCAACTTTTTGATTGCAAAAGGTATGGCCGACACATGGTTGATTGAAATCGGCTGGCGTTGGATGATGGGGGCTCAATTTGTTCCTGTCGTATTGATGCTGGTATGTACGCTGATTCTTCCAGAATCGCCTGATTGGTGTATCAAAAATGGTCGAGTAGATGATGCACTTAAGATATTGAGTAGAATCTACCCAGATTTAAACGAAAAAGAAGCACGTGCCATTTTTGAAGCTCGTCGAGTTGAAGAAGAAAAAGCCAATGCATCAGCTTCAAAAGGTGCAAACAGCTTAAGCTTTATTTTTAAAACCCCCGTTCTACGGTACGGACTAATTGTGGGCTGTACGGTCGCTGCTCTGCAACAGCTGACAGGGGCTTCCATCGTGATGTATTACGCTCCGGTTATTTTGCAAACTGGTGATACTACGAAAGAAATGATTTTGTTCCAAACTATCTTTATCGGTTTGTTGAACGCTATCGGTGCCTTTGTGGGAATGAACTTATTTGACCGTTTTGGCCGTCGACCGGTGATGCAAATCGGGACTGTTGGTTCGGTTCTTGCTCTGCTTATAATTTCTTACAGCATGTATTTCCACCAATCAGGTTACCTAGCTATCTTTGGCGCTCTGTTCTTTATCGTGATGTTCGCTATCAGTTGGGGGTCTGGTTGTTGGGTGCTGATTTCAGAAATATTCCCAGCACGTATTAAAGGTTATTCAATGGGCTTGGCTGTTATGTTGATGTGGATCGTTAACTTCATCGTAGCGCAAGTTTTCCCAATGATTAACGATATTCCTGCTCTACAAGAAGCCTTTAATGGCGCTTTCTCCATGTGGCTCTTTGCGGCGTTAAACGTGTTCTGCCTATTCTTCCTGACACGTTATGTTCCTGAAACAAAAGGCGTTGCCTTGGAAGATATCGAAGACTTAATCGCAAACCATATGAAACATTTGGCGAATCGTTCAGTGAACCCTACAACAATTGAACATTCAGCCACAAATAACGTGAAGAGGTAATTATGTTTAAAACATTACACGGCGTTTCAACACATTACTGTAACGTACTTACTGAAGTTAGAATCGCTGCTGAAGCGGGTTATGATGCTCTAGAATTTCTTCATTATAAATTGCTGCGTTATTTAGATAATGGTGGTTCAACTGCAGAGCTTAAAGCTCGAGTTGATCAATATGGTCTAAAAGTCGCTTGTTTGAATGCGTTGATTGATATCGAACGCTACCAAGGTGAAGAAAAAACACAAATGCTCGCTGAAGCGGAACGTTTGACCAAAATTGCAGCCGAGTTGGATTGCCCAACTATCCAAATTTTGGCTCAACATGGGATTGACCATTTACCACAAGATCAGATCATGGATATCATGACTGAAAATATCTCTCAAATTGCTGATATCGGTCTTGAACATGGTGTGCGTTACCAAATTGAAGTGATTGCGCATACTAAATTTAATACCTTGCCTCAAGCGTTAGAAGTGATCAAACGTATTGGTAAGCCGAATGTGGGTTTGGTTATCGACTTCTGGCACCTATGGGCAACTGGTACTTCAACACCAGCTGATGTTGCAGCGCTTGATCCTAAGTTGATTTTCGGTGTTCACTTCTGTGATGGTCGTCGACCAAAAGAAGGAGAAGCTTGGGAAGAAACTGTATTACGAGCTTACATGCCTGGTGAAGGTGATATCGACGTTCAAGCTTGGACAGATGCAGTGAAATCTACTGGATTCGATGGTTGTTGGTCTGCTGAGTTGTTTAGTCCTCGTTGTTGGGAAATGGACCATAAAGAGCTTGCTCAACAAGTCATTGAGAACATGGCTAAATACACGGATTGATAAAATATTTTTGGGCTTTTTACCCAACGATTCGCTATAAAATAAAAGGAAAGCAGTGATTGCTTTCCTTTTTTTTGTTTTTTGTAGCGAATCAATCCAAATATAATCAAATTGGATTAATAGAAAAAATGCCATTAGTTTCTGAGTCTTATCCAATTATGCATTACGACGTATAATAGGGCACTTTGTATTATTTAACGGAATGTAGGTAATGGGCGTCGACGTCATAGTTAATCAGATTATAGTGTTGTTTCTTTTGATGGGATTAGGATATTGTTTGGTTAAGTATAAAGTCCTAGATAAAGCGACTTGCGATAAGCTGACTTGGTTATTGTGCTACGTTGTCATGCCATGTTTGATTTTTAATGCTTTTCAAATTCCGTTTACTGATGAACTGTGGCACAACTTTGTGCTGATGGCAGGGTTAACGTTTGGTATCCATTTTCTGTATATCCTGCTGAGTAAGATCTTACTGAATAATCGCCATCTCAAAAAACGTTCGCTAGCAGAACAGATGCAATTTACGGCGGTCTATTCCAATTGTGGCTTTATGGGCCTTCCTTTAGTCATGGCTCTGGTTGGTAGTGCAGGGGCTTTTTATGGGTCAGTTTACATTGCGGTAAACGGTCTATTTGTGTGGACTCATGGACTGCTAACATACTCTGGACGTTTTGATCGCCGCTCTTTACTCAAAGTCGCGTTAAATCCTAATACCATCGCTTCAATCGTAGGCTGTTTATTCTTTGTTTTTTCTATCCATTTGCCGACCCCAGTTCACTCTGCTATTGGTCATGTTGGTACGATGAATACCGCGTTATCTATGATTTTGGTGGGCGCGGCGATGGCTCAAGTCGAAATTCGCAAAATTTGGCTCAACAGCTACGCCTGGATTAGTGTATTCATGCGTAATCTGCTGTTTCCGGGGATTGTATTGATAGGGCTATTCTCACTTAATATTCAAGGTAATCTATTAATCATCGCCATGGCGTTAAGTGCGTGCCCTGTCGCTGGCATGTCCGTTCTTTTTGCACAATTAACTGGTAAAGATACTGATTTCCCATGTAAGAGTTTGACACTATCAACCATTGCAAGTTTGGTGACTTTGCCGTTGATGCTTGCTTTAGCGTCTTTGTAATAAGGTCACTTCGAAATATGAAATGAATTAATATAAAATATTAGACACTGTAATTAGACTTTTTGCTCTAGTGTTCTACACTTATTTTGTTTAATTCATGTGAACACGCTCAATACAACGTTTTTGAGACATCCGTGTTAGTTGCTCATCATCATCATTGATGCGAAGCAAGTGGAATTGGTGGTCAGAGGCCAATATCCGATTGTTTTGTTCAGTGCGGGGGATGAGCTTTTTTTTATCAAAATTTCACAGCGGAAACGTTCCTATTTCTGATGTTCATAAACGTTAAATTTGATAATAACAACTTGTTTATTATTGTTTTAATTGCGTGACAACCGTTCATTATCACCTTCCTCACATTGAGCATGTGCTGTGATTGTATATAGTAATATAAGTGTGTATTAAAAGAGGTAAATGACCGATGAGTTCTGTTTTCGTAGTAGGGGCTGCTGGTAAAGTTGGCCACCAATTAGTGCGTAAGTTAGTGAAAAATGGTCATGATGTCTTAGGGATGGTCCGTAACGATGAGCAACAAGAACTACTTCGAGAGTATGGTTCTCACGCTGTGTATGGAGATTTATTAGAACTAGCCGTCCATGAATTAGCGTCTTTGATGAAAGATTCTGAATGTGTTGTTTTTACTGCTGGGGCGGGTGGTAAAGGTGGTGAAGCGATGACCAATGCCATAGATGGTAAAGGGTTAGAGCTTTGTGTCGATGCAGCTCTGCTTGCTAAAGTGCCACGGTTTATTCTTGTCTCTGCTTTTCCCGAAGCGGGTAGGGCCAAATTTATTTCTGACACGTTTGAAAATTATATGCAGGTGAAAAAAGCGGCAGATGTCTATTTAGCTCAATCCACTTTAAAGTGGGTTATTTTGCGTCCGGGTACGTTAACGGATACGGTCGGCAGTGGCTTGGTCAATATGGGGCCAGCGATTCCTTACGGCGACATTTCACGTGAAGATGTTGCGGCAACGTTGGTCGCCTTAGTCGAGCATGAAGAAGTAGAAAAAAGAATCATTGAGCTAACTCAGGGAGATACATTTATTGAGCAATCGATTCGCAAACTTAACGAGTAATGCATGCTCGCTAGCTTGTCACTGTGGCAATATTTCACTTGAGTTAAAGTGTACTCCAACATGGGCTCGTGACTGCAATTGTTCGATTTGTCATAGATATGCTGCGCTTTGGAGTTACGTACCTAAGCCACAATTTATGGTGACTTGGTCGAAAGAAGAACCCAAAGGGTATTGTTGGGGCGATGAACAGGTCGTGTTTTACCATTGTCCTATCTGTGGTTGTATTACTCATTATGTTACGACTGAAAAATGCGACGAGCAATTTGTGGCAGTGAATATGCGTATGGCTGAATTAACAATGATCTCGCAGTTATCGATTGAGCGCGTTGATAACGCTGAAACAGCATCTTGAGGTTACTTGGGTATATAAATAGAAAACCAGCCCATATGGGCTGGTTGCAAAGATGACTAAGCCAATGTTCGTTAGCTTTTAGGCTTTTTCGCTTTGATGTACAGATCTTTAGTGTAAATTTTTCCTTCGGCATTGTGCATTGGAAATCCCCCCACGGTAGGGCGTACTAACCTTGCTTGCATGTAATAATAAATAGGTGCAATGGGCATATCCTGACTTAACATGGATTCTGCTTGGTCGTAATTATGATTACGTTCTCCAAGGTCTGTCGCGACCTGAGCTCTATTCATCACAGCGTCATATGTTGGGTTACTGTAAAATGCATAATTGCGCTCATTACCGGCAGTATAAAGACTTAAGAATGTCGAGGCTTCGTTATAATCGCCACACCAAGACGCACGCATAATGTCAAAGTTGCCTTGTTTGCGTGATGACAAATAAGACTTCCACTCCTGATTTTCTAACGTAATGTCTGTTCCCAGTGTTTTGTTCCACATGGAAGTGATCGCAACTGCAATCTCTTTATTGGTTGCACTGGTGTTATACAGCAAAGTGCCTTTTAAAGGGTGTTGTTTATCGAACCCTGCTTCCTTCATTAACGCTTGAGCTTTCTCATCTCGCTCTTTTTGGGTCATTTGCGCATATTTAGGTTGGGTTGCTTTAAATCCGGCGACATCCTTATGTGCGAATGTATAGGCTGGGATGTTGCCTACTTGGGTAATGCCATCGGTAATTACATCGCGGTGAATTGCATAGGATAACGCCTGACGAACTTTTGGATTATCGAAAGGTTGGTGTTGTGTATTGAACGCGTAGTAGTAGGTACAAAGCAGAGGCGTCACTGTATAGGCATCTGCGTGCTCTTTTTTAAGCTTTGGTGCCATTGCCGCTGGAACATCTGATGTGATATCGACTTCCCCGGTTAAGTATCGGTTCATCGCAGAGTTCTGATTCTCAAATGGGATATAAACCACTTTGTTAATGACCGTATCTTTATCATCCCAGTAGTTAGGATTACGGGTCAGCTCAATACGTTCATTGACTACCCACTTTTTGAGCGTGTAGGCACCGTTTGACACAATATGCCCCGCTCGTGCCCAGCGATCCCCATATTTTTCGATAACCGATTTAGGTACTGGCATCATGGCGGTGTGAGCGGTCATCGCAATAAAGTAAGGGACCGGTTTTGATAAGGTAATTTGCAACGTATGCGGATCAATCGCTTTTACCCCTAATGAATCTACCGGCTTTTTACCATCAACAATTGCTTCTGCATTTTCTATTTGCGCCAATTTCAGATACCACGCGTTAGGTGATGCTGATTTTGGATCGGCGAGTCGACGTAATGAATAAACGAAATCGTCTGCTGTGATAGGTTGTCCGTTGGACCACTTGGCATCCTGACGTAACGTAAATGTATAGACTTTGTTGTCTTGGACAACCCAGTTTGATGCTACACCAGGAATAATATGACCATTTTCATCTTGTATGACCAGGCCTTCAAAGAGGTCTCGGATAATATGCATTTCAGCTAGGCCCTCCGCTTTCATTGGATCAAGCGTAGCGGCCTCAGCATCGTTACCACGAACAAGAGTTTGTTCTTTTGCTGGAGCAAGAGTGATATTGTCGGGGATATGAGCAGCGTAAGCGGAAAAAGTGGTTACACTAAAAGCGAGTGAGAATACGCTAGCACAAGACTGTTTGATTAATGGATTCATAAACGCGTCCTTGGAAAAGGTTACGGGCCCTAGGTTATGCACAATGAACATACTATACCTGTTATGCTATTAAGTTACAGTGGGTAGAATCGGATTAATATCAAGATGTTGAATTTATGTGCGAATGGATAATGGATTGGTGATGATATGAGTAACGGTGATCAATATAAGCAACTTTCCCAGAGAGGAACGTTTACCTCCAAACCTGTCGAGTATGGACGTTCTGTTCTAGGGGCTCCTTTATTCTATTTTCCCGCCCAATCTCATTCACCAGAAGCTGGTTTGATTATTGCGGGTACTCACGGAGATGAAACCGCCTCTATTGCTCTATTATCTTCCGCTTTACGTAGCATAGAATACTCTAAGCTGAGCCATCACCTTATTTTGTCGGTTAATCCTGATGGTAATCAGCTTGGGGTCAGAAGTAACGCGAATGGTGTTGACCTTAACAGAAATTTTCCGGTAAATAATTGGGACCCTAGCGGTACTGTCTATCGCTGGAATAGCAATTGTCCAGAACGTAATGTGCGTTTGAGTTCCGGTCATTGCAAAGCATCAGAACCTGAAACTCAAGCGCTAATAAAAGTTATTGAGCACCTATCCCCCAAGTTTGTGATCAGTTTTCATGAACCTTTAGCCTGTATTGATTCGATAGATAAACTAGGGTTAGGCGAACGCTTATCAGATTTATTTCAGTTACCGTTAGTTTCAAATGTTGGGTATGAAACTCCGGGGTCTTTTGGTACTTGGTGTGAGCAAATTTGTTTACCGAATGTGACTCTCGAGCTACCAGCCATATCCGTTGACGACGTCACTCAACAATACCTAGATGCAGCGATGCAATTGTTAACACAATCCAGATTCTGATAATCCCAAGTCAACTTAATAGTCACCTTAATATATACCCCAGTAACCTCAAGATGCTGTTTCAGCGAGAATGTTTTCGCTCTTAGGCAAGGCTCTGACTCGAAGTGCTAGGTATTTGCGAATAATTATATTGATAGCTTTGTCTAATTAACGTCCTAACTCTTAGTGACATCTCGCAAATTTAGCTTATCAAGGAAATAATAAATTGCTTTGTTTTTCGGTCTTGCTAGGATTCGTTTGTTCAAATAGTACTGCTTAGGCTTAATTGTTGACCATGAGATTATAGAAACTCGGGCATCAAAAGCAGTGTTTATAGTGAGCAAAAACATTGATAAAAATTATTTTCAGAGGCTAGTATTATGAATTGGTATATCTCAGTTTTTAAAAATGCGTTTAATTTTAGTGGGCGCTCCCGCCGTAAAGAATATTGGATGTATATGTTGTTTAATGTCATTGTTATATGTGTACTTTACGGGGGCGCATTAGCATCTAATTCGACAGCATTATCTATTATATTTGCTATATATAGTTTGATAACATTTATTCCTTCTTTATCGGTTACTGTTCGTAGATTTCATGATTTGGATAAATCAGGATGGTTTATCTTATTGAACTTTATTCCTGTTGTTGGTGGGTTTATCGGGTTGTTCTTTATGTGCCAAGATAGTTCTCCATCAGATAATCGATTTGGTCCAAATCCTAAAACAGTTTCATAAAAAATAGGCCTAGCTATGCTAGGCCTATTTTTCAAAGTTAATTCTTAAATTTCATTTTTCATCAATTTTGAATAACGTCTTTGCCATAAACCTACAGACTTCCAGATTATGAACGTAATTAGGGCTCCTAAATAGCCGTCGCATGCATAATGCCAACCTAAATGTATTGATCCGAAGAAAATAACAGCGACATATAGCCAGGCGACGATTCCCCACTTTTTGTTCAGCTTAGTAATGGATAAAGCGATCAACGTAACGCTAGATACATGAACGCTCGGCATTGCTGATATCCCTATGCCTGGCGACAGTGATTGACTAGCGTACGCATTCCAAAGAAATTCTTGTGTGTGCAAAGACCAAACGGTAAAAAAACTTTTTTGATCAATAAGGTATTCATTTTGCTGATGCAGAAGAGACATTAAATCTTCGTAAGCTGTCATATTGGGGAATAGCCTATGCGCATAAACGGGTCCTCCTGAAGAAAGAAGAATAGCAATAAGTCCACCAACGACAAACCAGACTAGGCATACAGAAATGATGATTTGTTCTCGCTTAACAGGGTGTTTTAATTGGCAGGTTGCGAAAACAAAAAATATCCAGATAATGAAGATCCAAATGTTATAAAAAAAGTTAACAAAGGCGGTGACCCAAGGAGACTTAAATAAGGTATGGGTGAGCTCCCAAGGATAATATCCAAAGTGAGTGATCTTATCGAATTGTGATAACAATGGATCCAGATAATATGGGTTAACGATTGAAATTGCTGTTTTTAAAGAGGTAAAACAAGATAAAACCAGTGATAATGCTATAAATAGCAATATCATATTGATGATTTCATGTTTATAAGAAAAAAAGTATTTAAACTTTGCAATAAACAGTTTTGATGGGTTGGGTTTTAGATGGAATAGTAAATAGAAATAGTAGCATATAAAATATAAGGCTCCGGTTGCACCCAGTGCATAAAGCATGAACTTTACATAAGTAAGTAAATCGAAATACTGCATAGCGTGGAAGACATGGCAGATCACGTAAGTCACACTACAAATGATTAACGCTACGATATATATCGATTTATCGCGTACGATGGGAGCTAAAATCTTATTCATCAAATTTTTTATGCAAAACAAAGATTAATAAAAGTTATCATCTATTTTAAATGGAGTGATGCTCTCCTATCATAAATGAGAGGGGCGTCTAACTTATCAATGTAACGATTATACTCAAGCACCTTCAAGATGCTGTTTCTTAGCAAATACTTGTAGACAACGCACGCATTTAATTTCTATTTTCTCTATAGTGCTCAACAATTTGGGCGGCTTTAGTCGCCAATAATGGGCCAAAAATCAACATAAAGAACAGTCGGCATGTTTGCATTGCCATAATAAATGATACGTCAACGTTACTTGAGGTAGAGGCGATGATTGCTATTGAATCAGCTCCTCCTGGGCTCATTGCCAAATAAGCCGTTAGGGGATCAATGCCAAAGTATCTGACTAAACCAACAGAGAGTAGCGAACAAAAGCCAATCAGTAAGAGAATTGAAAAGAAGATATTTGGCATTATTTTTATCGCGTAACGTGTTGCTTCACCAGTAAAGCGAGCACCGATATTCCAGCCGATAATGGCATAGCAGAAAAAGAGAAATGGGGTTGGTAAATCTATTTGGAACCAACCCCAGTAATTAACCGCAATACCCAAAAGAATGGCAATAATAAGTGGCCCAGAGGGTAACTTGAGGTATTTACTGGCAATCACACTAACTGCAATAAGTACGAGTGTTTTTACAAAATTAGCCCATTGCACGGTTTCATAGAGATGTAATTGATGATCTTGGTTACCAGCAATGTTTGGCATGAAAAAATGGGTCACTAAGACTGCAGCAAGTGACACCATAATGACACGTAAATACTGCATTAAAGCCACTAATCTAACATCAGCGCCATAGTCTTGAGCCATGAGTGTCATCACAGTTGCGGCACCCGGGCTACTTCCCCAAATCGCAACGGTACCAGGCACCACTCGACGGTAAGCAAGGATACCACTTAGCACTGTACTCGCGATTAATACAGACAGCACGCCGCCGAAAAATAACAAGAGGTGTTGGCTGATATTTGAAATCGCATCGAGTGGTAGGGCGAGAGAAATCATGACTCCAATTGTTCCTTGGCAGCAACGAATCAAAGGTTTAGTTGGCTGCATGACAATGTTTTTTTGCGCAAAGAGAATGGCGACAAACATAGGGCCAAGTAAGAACGATGCTGGCAGACCTAGATATTGAAGTGCAATGGATATCATTAGAGATAGCACACCTAGCAAAACCCAACGCGTTTCTCTTTTTTGAACAGGCAGGTGTGTAGAGATAAATGACATAAATCGCTCTTCTTTTATAAGGTGCAACAGGAGTAATGCCGCACATAATAAACAAGGGAGAGGATGGTGGCTAGAGAGTAAAGGAATAAACGTTCGTGTTCGATCATTTTATTTATAGGTCTATTGATTTCAGTAGAAGAGTGAAATGTGATCTGATCACAAATGCTTGTCGCATATAGTGAGAATTTATGACACTGATTTCCATTACTTTCTCACTTAGTGGGATTGGATGTAAAATTTGTTGCGTATAGAGCTTGGGTAAATTTTTGGTTCATGCTATTAAAATAGACATAAAAATAAATAACTCGAAAGTTTTGGAACTTGGATGTGTTGAGGCAAGGAGCGATAAATACAATGAAAAACTTATCGATGGCTGTTGTCGTTAAAGACCATACAGTGTTATTGCAACAACGTTATCGTGGAGCAAAAGACGTCATTTATGAATTTCCTGGTGGCTCTATTGCTGATAATGAATCTGGCGTATTTGCTGCCATTCGTGAATTGTGGGAAGAAACAGGTGTATCAGGTGTTCGCACTTTGGGAGAGTACACGTTTAAGAATCGGTATGGTGGTGATAGTCATTACGTGGTTCTTGAGCCTGCTGCAGATGTTTTTCCGCGCAAAGCTAACTCAGAGCATGTATTGGCATGGTTACCCTTAACGGATATACCACATGAAAAGCTCTATCCGGCAGATAAAGAGTTTGTTGAGCGCTATTTGCCACACTATATCCAGTAATGTGATCTAATAAAGATGCAGGCGAGGCTTAATGCCTCGCTTTTAGGTGTGAACAACGGGTTGTTATTGGTTCTTTTTCTCGTCATTAGAGAGTGATTGTGAGCCGGAGAGATGTTCTTTAAACCAGCTCACGACCAAATTAATTACCGGTTCTTGATACCAGCTGACATCTCCGTGCCCGGCACCTTCGACCAGATAATAATCAACACGGTTTCCTTCTTCTTTTAAAGCTTGATAAAACTGAGAACCTTGAATAGGTGACACTAGAGTATCGTCACTGCCATGCATTAGTAGGAAAGGGGGCAGGCCAGATTTAACATGTCCCATTGGTGATGCGTACAGTGCTTTCGTTTCATCACTATCAATGGTGCCACCAGGATGGTCGGAGAAAGCGACACCATTGACCAATAAAGCTTCGGTTACATTGTCTTGTAGATGGGTTTTATAGTGACTTCCTTCGTAGCCTTCACCAATGTTAAGCAAGTTTGAAATGCCATATAAGCTCGCGACAGCTTGTACTTCCGATGTTTGGTCAACAAACCATCCTTGGTCAAACTCTTCGATATCGATGGTAGTCCCCAGCATTTCAGCTAACCAGCCTCCCGCTGAATTGCCTAAGACACCAATGCGAGCAGGGTCAATGCCATATTCGGTGGCATTGGTGCGTAAGAAACGAATTGCGGCTTTACCATCAACTACTGGAGCTGGGAATACATCAGGAACAACACGATATTCAGCGGAGCCTACAACAAACCCAGCTTGGGCGAGAGCAACCCGCATTTCTAAAAACTTATCTCTTTCCGCCGTAGTAAAACCGCCACCTGGGAAAAATACGATGGCCGGTTTTAATTGTGATGTACGTGGAATTAATAACGACATTTTCAGTAATCGGTTTCCGGTCTGTTTTTTTACTTGTGAATACACAACGTCACTGATGGAATCGACAGGAACTCGTTCTGGTTTACCCATTTGCATGACCTGCACTCCGTCGATATAACCCGGTAGAGCTTCTGTCTCAAACTTGGGAGGTTCATCGATAGTCAACAGACGACAAAGAGAGGGATGTAATTGGGATTTTTTACCAGACATATGACCACCTAAGGCTGTTATCAGTTTGATAGAGTTGAATTATATCAGTATAAACTGATTGGCGTCGTGCATCCGGTCTGACTATGTGCATTAGGAACAAACTTTGAATCCGTGGTCACAGTTTTTCACGGAACAAGTAGTTCTATTATTGCAAATCGATCAATTAGTACGATCGTTAGGATACGGTTCAATGGACGGTATCAAGAGTTTGATAAAGAAAGCAGGTCAGTGATACCTGCTTTCTAGGATATCCCTAGTGGCTAACTTGTTGTTCTATTAGGTGAGTAATAGCATCGCCTAGTTGTTGAGTCGAAGCATTACCATTCATATCCGGAGTGAGGTTATCTTGTGCGGCTATGACTTTTTCAATAGCCGTCATAATGATGGAGGCTTCTTGAGGTAGACCTAAATGGTCTAGCATCATCGAGCCCGCCCAAATCGTCCCAATCGGGTTAGCGATATTTTGCCCATAAATATCTGGCGCTGAGCCATGCACGGGTTCAAACATAGAAGGGAAGTTTTTCTCTGGATTGATGTTGGCTGAAGGGGCAATGGCGATGGTGCCAGTACAAGCGGGGCCTAAATCCGACAAAATATCCCCAAATAAATTGGAAGCAACTAGGACATCGAAATGTTCTGGTTTTTTCACTAAGTTAGCGCACAGAATATCAATGTGGAATTGATCGCAATCTATGGTTGGATGCTGCTTAGCAATATTCCAAAAACAATCATCCCAAAAAGGCATTGAGTGGAACATACCGTTAGACTTTGTAGCAGAGGTGACACGTTTAAGTTCTTGCTTCTGGCATAAGTCAAAGGCGTAGTTGATGATGCGATCACACCCTTTTTTACTAAATAGACTTTGCTGAATAACGATTTCATCGGCGGTACCTGGCTTAAAATGACCGCCGATATCGGAGTATTCCCCTTCTACGTTTTCACGGACGACCCAGAAATCAATATCGCCGACTTTTTTATTCGCAAGTGGAGAGGCGATACCATCAAACAAACGGACAGGACGTAAATTAACATATTGATCAAATTGGCGACGAATAGGCAGCAATAGCCCCCATAGCGAGATGTGGTCAGGAACATTGGGAAAACCCACAGCGCCCAGATAAATCGCGTCGTATTGAGCGAGAGTATCTAAACCATCATCAGGCATCATTTTCCCGGTTTCTAGATAGGTTTCACAAGACCAATCAAAATAGTCAAACTGCAATTTTGTATCGGTTAAGGCAGCGGTTGCGGCTTGAATGGCTTTGATCCCTTCCGGCATGACTTCTTTACCAATCCCGTCGCCAGGAATGACTGCAATTTTTAATGTTTTCATGATGTTCTACATTTCCTTGTATGATACATACCCAATATTTGGAGGTATAGCGGTTAAGAACGCTATACCTGAATCTTTTAAATGTGATTGGGTATTTGTACGTTATACGTTATTAGTTGCTAACCGTAATTGAATCCATTGCTACAAGAGAATTAACCTATGGCCTGAGTGACAACACTATATGTATAGGGGGCTTGCTCTGAATATGGATGAGGACCAAGCGACATCAACGTGACGTCATCAGCTTGTTGCAAATTCCATTTTAGAAGCATAGGTTCTAAATCGAACTGAATTGGAGTATCAATACGAATAAAACGACCTTGATATTTTGCCAAAATTGATTCGATTAATGTTGTGGCCTCACTCTGATTTTGGGCAACTACGGGGCCGATGGCATAACCGCGGCCAAAAGGTCTAAATGCGGCAAAACCCTGCAATTGATTATTTTTTTCTAGTAGCACTATCTCTTCTGAAATCTCAAAGATCTCCTCTGCTACCTTGGTTCGTTCCATCTTACTGGCGCTATTCATCAGCTCGATGATTGAGTCATGATCTGAGGTTTGGTACTGACGCAAAGACAGCTCATTGCTTAGTGATCCTGATGGATAATCAGTCGGACATTTTGCATTGCCTTGAAATTGCTTAATACGTCCATATACATGAAATCCGAGCTTTTCATACAAGGGTTTACCTGCAACGGTTGCCGTTAAAAATAGATGGCGTTGACCTGCAAGTTGCATGATGGCTTCCATCAATCTACGTCCTAGTCCAAGCCCCTGATATTCATCAGCAACAACGATTAAGCCGATACTAGCGTGCTGACCTTGTACAACACTACAAGCTGTACCAACAAGCTTGCCATCGATTTCCAGGCCAACAGTATGAGAAAGTTTAAGCATCGTTGCCCAATCTTCTCTGCGATGTGGCCAATGCAGGTTTTGGGTCAGTTGGTAAGCTGATTCCAAATCATTGTTATCCATGGGTCTTAACTGGTAAGTAATATCAGTAGCAGTGGCGTCGACCATGTGTTCATCCTTTATTGATAATCATTTTCACTGTTATTTCATTGCCGTTAATAAAAATCAAGTAGTGGTGTCTAGTTCGGTACAAATAACCGAAGGGTAAGAGTGATAAAACAATTGCTGCTGCTTTGAGTGACCAGCTCGGCAGCACATGCTGGTAGAATTTAATTACCATGATAGGTAAGCAGATAGCCAACAAGTTAAGGAGCAACGAATGGCTTATTATAATCCCGATGAGATCGCTATTCCCAATGGGCATTTTAGTCATGGCCAACTGGATTCTTCAACTGGGCATGAACGACATGCAGTCACTCGTCCTTCTGATGGTGTGGTCTATGCCGAAATACCAATCGCAGATGGCCCATATGTAGATAGAGTGGTGCGCGCTTCTTATGAGTCTTTCCGTTCTAGCGATTGGGCAACTCGAGCTCCTCGTGATAGGGCAAAAGTGCTTATGCGATGGGCTGAATTAGTGGAAGACAATTGTCAATATTTAGCACAGTTAGAATCTTTAGGTTCCAGTCGAACTTACCAAGATGTTCTTCAGTGGGATATACCCTATGTCGCTGACACGATACGCTTTTTCGCTGAAATGGCCGATAAAGATGGTGGTTATGTTGGAACGACACAAAGCAATCGTTTCGGTATGGTGGTGACTGAACCCTATGGTGTGGTGGGCGCGATTACGCCTTGGAATTTTCCAATGAGTATGGCGATGTGGAAAGCAGCGCCAGCCTTAGCGGCTGGAAACGCAGTCGTGATGAAGCCATCAGAGCTTACACCCTTTTCAACGCTATGCTTAGCTCAGTTAGCAATTGATGCCGGATTGCCGAATAATATGTTCAATGTGGTATTAGGAACCGGTCAAGTAACGGGGGCTGCACTTTGCGAGCATCCTTTAGTGAGCCGAGTGACTTTCACTGGTTCGACTCAGACGGGGGCGAATATTATGTCTGCGTGTGCGCTGACAGGACCTAAGCCTGCAACCTTAGAGTTGGGTGGGAAAAGTCCTCAAATAGTGTTTGCTGATGCTCCTGATATTGAGTTAGCGGCCAGCATGGTCGCAAAAGCCATTACTGGCAATGCAGGACAAGTTTGCGTTTCAGGATCTAGATTGATTATCGAACAAGCGTTGTATGAACAATTTATTCCACTCATTATCGCCCACTTTAAACAGTTGATTGCTGGAAAAACATGGGAGCAAAATACGACTTTAGGTCCGATTATTTCAGAACAGCAACTCTCAAGAATTGAATCAATTATCCAAAAAAGTATATCGGATGGAAGCCAATGCCTTTATGGGGGAGAACGCATTATTGGACATGAATGTGGTACGTATTTTCAACCAACAATTTTAAAAGTGACGGGTTGCGATGATATTGCGATTATGCAAGAAATTTTTGGACCTGTTTTAACGGTACAAACTTTTACGAGCGAGCAAGAAGCATGGCAACTGGCAAGTCACAATACCTATGGCTTGGCTGCAGGTGTTCATACTTCCAATTTAGATCGAGCATTAAGAGCAGTGAGAAATATAGAAGCTGGCTCGGTTTGGATAAACCGTTATGGACGGACGTTCGATCATATTATGCCAACGGGGGGATACAAGTGCTCCGGCATTGGTAAAGACATTGGTAAAGAGGCATTTGAAGAAAATCGCCGCAGCAAAACAGTAATGATTGATTTTGATTTAAACCCATCTAATTAACCATATCATCGAACTGTATAAGATGGCAGGAGTCCTTCACCCACTCTATTGCCATCTTATACTCCTACCGAATACTCATTTTCGCTTTATTTTAGTTAGACTGACTGACTAAACAGCATTTACCCATTTAATTAAGAGTTACATTTATTATTGTTTACTAATGGTCGTAACTTGCACTTGTTTTGTGTGTTTTTTGTTCAGTTTGGTGTCGTTGTTAATGCGGGATTTTATTAGAAGTAATAATTTTATTAGTTACATTTATTCATTTTTAAGATTACTGTGACACCATTGAAACACAGAAAATGATATTATTAT
>NZ_WEKT01000024.1:0-63803 GCF_009874545.1 Vibrio eleionomae
GTGCTTGGAGTCCTATGTCGCGTTCCATCTTGTTACCGGTCTCTCAATAGAGGAGCCAACGTTCAATCGAACTACGACATAGAAAGCTTTAGTTGCAGCTAAAGCCTGGGTCTCACATTACCCTAAATCGGTAATTATTATCCATACAAGCAATTTAAGAGGGGTTCCCAACGCTTGGCATTTTTTCTTCTACTTCAATTTTGGTGGCTACGGTACAATGCTTTAAGCTGGGTGGTGGCGTTGCTCACCCCTTAATTGGGAGTTAACTGTCTTCATGAAATGTTAGTTAATTTTGTAAGGGCCATAAATGAAACAAAATCCATTTTCTTTTTATGATTTTCTTGGATATATGATTCCAGGTGCGGTACTTTTGTATCTTATGAATTTTGTATTCAAAATGGATAGTTTAGTGTCGGTTCTTAATTTAAAAGACAGTACCGATGCTAATCAATTATTAAGTTTTATTCCTGCAGTAATTTGTTCGTACCTTGTTGGACATGTACTGGCAATTGGATCTTCAGCAGTAATAGAAGCATTTTCAACGTATTCTAATGGGTATCCATCTGAGTTTTTATTTGAGGTTAAAGCTAAGCCATACTTTCATCAAAGTTGTAATAAAGGCTACAAAAATTTAGGTAGGCTTTTACTCTTTATCATTATATTACCTATATCAGTTTTAAAGCTAATAATGAAAGATATATTGAAAATAAAGATGTTTATGCAAGCTAAATCTTTACCTGAAAAATTAAAAAGCGAAACATTCAAAAAATGCAAAGATATATTAAGAGACGAAATAGGCGTTAATGTAGATGAGATGGTAATAGATAAAGGTATTGATGGAGATTATCTGAGATTACTTTATCACTTTGTTTTCGAAAACTCTGAAAGGCATGCTAATAAATTACAAAATTACGTAGCATTATATGGGTTAACTAGAAATGTATCTTTTGTCTTTTTATTGGCTTTTTGGTTTTCGGTTTACTCCCATTTCAATGTTTCGGATAGTAATATAAAAATTGAACATATAATAACATTTGGTGTCTTTGCATATATTTTTTATATTGGCTTTGTTAAGTTTTACCGTCGTTACAGTTTAGAAGCAATAATGGCCGTAAGTGTGTATAAGAAAAACGCCAGTTAACAAAGCAAATCAATGGACTCTCAACAGCTTGGCGGTCGTTGTGTATAGTCATTTACTCGCTGTAACTTTGGAGTTTGCTCGACTGTTTGCGGCGTTAAAAATCTGCAATGAAAAAAAGCTAATTAAAATAGGACAAACTTATAGATGAATTTAAAAGATCGCGAAGTTTAAATTCATATTTATTTTATATAAACCAAGGTTATAAGATTATTATGAAAAAATACTTAATGACAGCAGTGGTGTTATTATCTACATCTGTATTTGCCAAGTCTCCATCAGTACTTCCTGATGTGGTGCAATTAATAGGTCCATACTCTATTACAGCAGAACAAGCTATGAATTCTCATGTTAACTTGTACGTTACTAATGATTCTATAGCAACCATTGGCATTGATAGGGGGGATAGTTTTGAAAGCGAACATAATAATTCAGGAAGAATAAGCAGTACTATAACAAAAAATAAAAAAGCAGTTATTATAAAAAATAACCTTAAGCCAGGTGAAAAATCTACAGTAGCTATAATTACTGAATGTGGTATTAGTATATCTGTCACTATTAATAGCCTTGATAAAAAAATCGAAACAAAAGAGATAAAACCGAAATTGCAAATTTCTTCGAAAGCATGTCCGGAGATGAAATAAAATATTACTTTCTCCTCATCATCAATTAGCAATTATCTGCTCATGATTTTCGTGGGTAGCTGGTTTATTAGCGACAAACGATTGTAAATTATTATTTTTTTAGCATTCGTATTTATAGCTCAATTAAGGAGGATTTATGAGTTGTAGTTGTTGTGGTAAAGCTCTAAATAACGGCATGATTCACAAGAAAGATGCCACTACGGGACAAAAATACAAATCATGTCCGCATTGTTCTGATGCAAATGGTGGAGAGCATGTGTTTCATCCTTATCCATCTAACTTTGGTAACACCCCTGCACGTAAAACAGCGCGAAATCCTACCGGTTATCAAAGTTATTGTGTCGATTGCCGTCATTTAGATAAAGGTGTAGTGTCTACTGTTTATCAAAATGGACGCGTTTGTAGCAGTTTGGTCTAGAAGTTTATGCAAATATTTAAAGAGGATGCTGTCGATTGGCTCACAACGCTCGCTGATGCGAGCGTTGATCTTTTGGTAACTGATCCACCATATGAGTCATTAGAAAAACATAGGAAAGTGGGGACTACAACAAGATTAAAAGTAAGTAAAAGCTCAAGTAATCAATGGTTTGATATATTTCCTAATGATCGATTCGAGAGTTTATTAAAGGAAGTTTTTAGAGTTTTAAAAAATAATGCTCACTTCTATTTATTTTGTGACCAAGAAACTATGTTTTATATTAAACCAATTGCGGAGAAAATTGGTTTTAAATTTTGGAAACCTATAGTTTGGGATAAAATCTCTATCGGAATGGGATATCACTATAGATCTCGACATGAATTTATTTTGTTTTTTGAAAAGGGGAAAAGAAAGCTAAATAATTTAGGTGTTCCTGATGTCTTAGAATTTAAGCGAGTTTACAGAGGATATCCGACAGAGAAGCCAGTTAAACTTCTTGAAGTATTGATTTCTCAAAGCTCTCAAATAGGAGATCTAGTTGTCGATCCATTTTTTGGCTCGGGGTCTACATTAGTTGCAGCAAAAAATTTAGATCGTCAGTTCTTGGGATGTGATATTTCAGACTCAGCACATATACATTTCCTAAATCGAGTGATAGAAACCTAATAAAGTAAATTAATATGTGCTTAATACTTCGGTATTGGTCGTACAAAAGAAGTCAGTCTCTGCAATAATGGTAGAAGTGACCGTTTTTTGGCGGTACATCAAGGGAGGCTTGATGAGTGTTTTAAGGTAAGCCTATGTATGCTGTATTTGCTTGTAACAGAGTAGGATAAACAGGCATATATTTCCTTATGTATATCTAGGGACTGATATATGAGCAATAGAGAATATTGGTTAAAATTGCACTTTCTAATTCACAACTCACCACCACCAAAAGGTCGCTCTTCAAATCGGGTTTCAGTAGCCCGGACATTTCCACTTAGATGTACATTATTGATTGCTAATTAATTATTAATTTCCTGATGCATATTGTTGAATATAAGAAACTTAACTAGAATAGTAATTAGAAAATTAACTGCTTAGGCGCTTAGTATTCTACTGTCGTAATAATCACAAAGGACATAACATTGAAATACATTGCCAATAAGCAATACCATGATGCACCTGCTCACCCGATCAAAATCAGTAAAGACGAAGTGCTTACCTTTATCCAAGAGTCTAATCCACAAGGCGATTGGCCGAATTGGATGCTGTGCCAAGGTGTCGAAAAAGAGGGCTGGGTACCGAAGCAAATTCTTCGTATTGAAGGCACTCAAGCAACCGCATTATTTGATTACGACGCTACCGAGTTCAATTTAAAAGAGGGTGAGGTGCTGATCTCTTATAGAAAAATGAATGGTTGGATCTACGGATTTAAAGAATCTAAACCGACTGTGATTGGCTGGGCGCCTTTAAACTGCTTACAACTTATCGCGTAAATGGCGCGAATCACTTCAGTGATTAACCGCCGAATAGGATTATTATCGAACTCGCCCTCATTTCTGCATAGGATCCATTATCCTTGTTGGCGGTGTTCGATAAGTGATGTGCACTTGGCACTACACGTTTAATGGCTAGCTAAGCCGTGTGTAAGTACTGTTATAAAAGCTTTTCTTATTTCTCATTATTGAGTCTCACCCAACAAATCGTATTCATAAAAGACCAAATCTAACCAGGTATCGAATTTCTTTGCTGCGTTTTTAAGCGTACCAGCGTATGTAAACCCGAGCTTTTGATGTAGGGCGATACTGGCTGGGTTAGCACCATCAATCTCAGCGATCATAGTCGCAAAATCGTGCTGCTTGGCTTCGATGATAAGCGCCTCAACCAACTTAAACCCAATCCCTTTACCTTTATGATTTGGCGAAAGATAAATGCTGTGCATCACGCTGGCGCAATACGCTCTATCGGGGCGAAACGGTTCAAGCGCAGCATAGCCTGCGATCTCACCTTGTTCTTCCCACACCAAAATGGGGTAATTGCCTTGAGTGAGGCGGTCGAACCAAGGTTTACGCTGATGAACTTGATAAGGAGTGTAATCATACGTGGCAGTGGTGTTCACAATCGCGTGATTATAAATCTCAACGATGGCGGGCAAGTCTTGCTCTGTCGCGTAACGAATCAATAGTGGCTCCTTAGTTATTCCATTCAGGTTATTTATAATGCGATAACATCATGATTTATGGTGAATATAACCATGCCTATCGTGTTTAGCAAGCAAAAGGCCGGAGCAGGTATGAGTGGCGTTAGGGTGTTTTCATTTCGTTTAGCCTGATTGTTGCGGTTATTGGACTCATCCATCCTCTCTTTTCATTCTCCCTTGGTTTTTATCCCTATGATTTTTGTGTTATTTCAGATGTCATAGATTGCAATATCCCCTCACAGTTTGATTAAGAAATACATATATAGCCTCGTTACACTGTCGGCCAATTAAATTCGTAGTGTGAATATTGGATAGGTTATTTATTAATGATCGCTAATGTATTTGCTACGTACAACTTACTAAACCTAGAGCACGATGCCCGAGTGAATAGAGCGAGGACACCTTTATGCTAGAAACTCTCATACTGTCGCGGATTCAGTTTGCCGCGAACATTAGCTTTCATATTTTATTCCCGACCTTAACCATCGCATTAGGTTGGTTGTTGGTGTTTTACAAATGGCGTTTTAATCGCACCGGAGATGCGATGTGGCTGAATGTGTATTTCTTCTGGGTGAAGATTTTCGCACTGACCTTTGCGCTGGGTGTGGTATCGGGTATCACGATGAGCTTTCAGTTTGGCACCAACTGGCCGGGCTTTATGGAGAAGGTAGGGAATGTTGCCGGGCCACTACTTGGCTACGAAGTGATGACGGCATTTTTTATGGAAGCGACCTTTCTGGGCGTGATGCTGTTTGGGCGCGGGCGCGTGCCTGAATGGCTGCATAATTTAGCCACGGTGCTGGTGGCCGTTGGCACATCCATCTCGGCATTTTGGATTTTGGTGTTAAACAGTTGGATGCACACTCCGCAAGGGCACGAAGTGATTGATGGCGTGGTGCATGTGGTGAGTTGGCGTGAGGTGATATTTAATCCGTCTTTGCCTTATCGTTTAAGCCATATGTTACTGGCATCTGGGTTAACGGCGTGTTTTGTGACCGTGGGGATTTCGGCCTATCAACTGCTTAAATCGTCGCACCACAAACCCGCACAGCGATCGTTTAAGGTGGCGATTACCGCTGCGGCATTGTTGGCGCCACTACAAATGCTGGTTGGTGATATGCACGGTTTAAACACACTAGAGCACCAACCAGCCAAAATTGCAGCGATGGAAGGCGTGTGGGAAACCGAACGTGGCGCGCCGTTGCTTCTTTTTGCGGTGCCAAACGAAGAGACACGCAGTAACGACTTTGCGATTGAAGTGCCACATTTGGCGAGCTTGATATTAACCCATGATTTTAATGGCGAAATTGTTGGGCTCAACGAGTTTGCGCCAGATCATCCGCCAGTCAAACCGCTGTTTTTTGGTTTTCGGATTATGGTTGGGATGGGCGTGTTAATGCTGCTCTTCAGTTGGTTTGGCGCATGGAAAGTGCATCGCGGCCTCGCACTCAAACCTTTGGTACTGAGAGCCTTTGTTGTGATGACATTTTCTGGCTGGATTGCGACACTCGCCGGCTGGTATGTGACCGAAGTCGGGCGGCAGCCTTGGTTGGTTTCTGGTGTATTAAGAACGGCGGATGCTGTGACTCCGGTCGCGGGCAGTTCGGTAGCGGTGACATTGGCTCTGTATTTAATGATTTACGCAGCGCTGTTGTATGCGTATCTGCGCACTATCTTTTATCTCGCGAACAAATCACTCTCTGAATCGCCAGTGCCTACGTCTGACACTCAAAAGGAAACCATCGCATGAGCCAATATTTACCGGAAATCTATCTGTTGGTCCTCGGGTTTACAGTATTTATGTATGCGGTGCTTGATGGCTATGATTTAGGCGTCGGGATGTTATTACCGAGCAATAATGAACCACAGCGCGACCGCATGATAGCCTCCATCGGACCATTTTGGGATGCCAATGAAACATGGTTAGTATTAGCTGTCGGTGTGCTGCTGATTGCTTTTCCTAGCGCGCATAGCTTAATTTTGACCGAGCTCTATTTCCCGACCGCAATATTGCTGCTGGGGTTAATTATGCGTGGGGTCTCGTTCGATTTCCGTGCTAAAGCAAAAGCGGACCATAAAGATCGCTGGGACGTGTGTTTTAAACTCGGCTCGTTTATTGCGGCATCAACACAAGGGTACATGATTGGCCGATATGTGTTGGGCTTTTCAGAGCAGCCAATCGCGTATGCATTTGCTGTGTTAAGTGCGTTGTGTGTGACGGCGGCCTATATCTATATCGGCGGTGCGTGGTTAGTGCTGAAAACCGAAGGAGAGTTACAAATTCGCGCAGCGAAGTGGGCGCGTAAAGCTGGTTGGGTGGCGCTGCTGGGTGTGGTTGCTGTGAGTATTGCCAATCCCTTGGTCAGTGAACAAGTGGCTGCGCGATGGTTTCAATTTCCTGCCGTACTGATGTTAGCGCCTGTCCCAGTTATCGTGATTGCATTGGTATTGGCGATTGATCGCTATTTAGTGCGAGTGCCAACGCGTGATGATTTTGGTTGCCGTTTTCCGTTCTTTGGTGTGGTGACTCTATTTGCTCTGAGCTTTTTTGGTTTGGCATACAGCTTCTTTCCGCAAGTGGTGCCGGGGCGGTTAACTGCTCAGCAAGCCGCTAGTGCGCCAGAAACTTTGGTGATTACCGGTATAGGAGTCGCTATCGTGGTGCCGATGATCTTGATGTACACCTTTGTTGTGTATCGCATCTTTAAAGGTAAAGCCTCGGAGTTAAGCTATAAATAGCGGCTTAATTACAGTGAAACAAAGGCCTCAGCATGTGGTGCTGAGGCCTTTTTATATTCAGTGCTAACCACAGCAACTCGGTCTGTTTTTCTTAAAGTGAAAGCCGCTCAATAATAAAAATTTCTAATGAAATACATCCTAATATAGTTGATTGAAATTTTTTAAATGGGATGTATATAAAATACATATACTGGGTAGTTATAACCGTTCAATACCGCCGCATTTAAATATAGCGATATGGATCATGTTTTATTAAGAAATATGTGTAACACATCTCATATGTGCTAATAGTGATTGCTATTAAGCAATTAATATCATAGATATAGCGGTATTGATATGTTCGTCATAATGTATATGCGGCTTATCTCTAACCAGACGGTAAATGGAATTATCTTTGTGGTGTCAAAGTGCAATTTTCTTTGCAGGGATCGCTTTGCTTAAAAATCGCTATATTTCTCCGTCCATTAATCGACTTAAAATGAAATATTAATTTCAATTTAAGATTATCAACCTCATTTATATCCTTATATAAATGAGGGGGAATTATTTATTTTGGGTTAAAAGAGTCAATGTCAAAAAAATACAATGTTCTTTATTTAATAAGGTTTATTCCGATAGCCTTTTTATTCGGTATTGCGTCTTTTCAAGCTAATGCAAAGTTCATCGCTGTTTCTGTTAGTGAACAAGATAACTATCGAAATCTAATCACAAAAAATATCGAGAAATCAGTAGATAGCCATGGTGATGATATATATCGATTCTGCTGGTGGAGATGAAGAGTTTCAATATCAGCAGATTAAAAGTTATATCGAGGCGGGCGCCGATGCCATTATTGTTTTGACCACCGGTAATTTTGAAAGGAAGCAAAAGATAGTCAAGCTGGCAAAAACTCATCCCCTCATTTTTTTGAACGTCCCCCCTGTTGAAGATTTGAGTAAGCTGCCTGCGAAAGCGATTTATGTTGGTTCGAACGAAAAAGAATCGGGCACTATGGAAATGGAAGCGTTGGCAAAGCTTGCTAGTCATCAAGGCAATGTGGCGCTTCTGATGGGTGAGGTAAACCATCCTGCGGCTAAAGTCAGAACTCAGGACGTGAAAGATGTGTTATCTCAATACCCTGATATGAAATTAGTGAAATCTGAATCGGCAAACTGGGTAAAAAACCAAGCGTATACCGTGGTCAAAAAATGGTTGGCTGATGGTGTGAATTTTAAAGTGCTCGTGGCCAATAACGATGAAATGGCGTTGGGCGGTCTCATGGCGATTAAAGATTCAGGAAAAGATCCTAAAGCATACTTCGTGGGCGGTATTAATGGCAGTAAAGATGCGCTCAGCGAAATGGAGCAGGGCAATCTCGATGTTACGGTACTTCAAGACGCGGTGGGTCAAGCGCAAACCGCTGTGAACGTCGCTTATAAAGTGATTGATAAAGAATCGGTTGAGCCTGTTGTTTGGGTCCCATTCCAGTTAATCACACCGGATAACCTTTCTAACTATCTGAAATAAATTATAAAAACTCAGTCACTGAGTGGGCTGGATGTTGAGGACGGACAGTATGTCTTTAGTACAAAGAATCATAGTGGGCTTTGCGGTTTTGCTGGTGGCCTTACTTATTTTGGTTGGGGTCAGTTATGTTTCCATCACAGGGGTTCAGAGTGATCTGAATAAAGTGATGGATGAAAGCCTGCCGATAGCGAAGAAAGCCAGTGATATTAAAATCGAGGTCGTGCAGCAATATGAGAGTGTGGTTGCTATTTTTTCTACCTCTAAGGCGGCAGAAGTTGAGGATCAGAGAAAACAATTTGTCGCGTATGGTAAGAGTATTAATGAATCGCTAAGCAGTTTGCCAAAAGACGTGATCAGAAATAACCCTGAGCTAGAATCAGAATTATCAACCATAGAAAAAGTACGCAAATCTTTTGAACATCAGGCGGATAGTCTCATAGAGATTCGTCTCAATACCATTGAAACACAAGAAAAAATCAATAAAGAAACCCGAATTCTTAGCCATGTTGACCGCCGGATAAATTATTATCTCGACAAGTATTCTTCTCGTGAAAATCTTAGTCCTGAGTTTTTATTGACGCTGGAAGGATTAGAGCGTGAGGCAAAGCAAGTTCTCAATGCATTTAATAACTATATGATTGATGGGAATACCGATAAGCTCAAAAAAGGCATGGATGGCATGGATATCGTGATTGCCCGCCGCTATGAGGAAATTAAATCTTACGATACGAACAAAGGAAAGCTGTTCAGTTTAATGCTGTTGCCTTTACTTAAGGAAATTAATGACCCTGATGGTTTGTTTCATTTATATCTCAATGAACACGACAACGATTTAAAAACTGACTTATTGCTCGATCATACCCATAAGGATATTGCGCAATTATTAGAATCTGTTAGTGCTTTTGTTGATCAGTCGCGACTCATCGTGGCTGCTGCGCAGAAAAATACCAATGAAAACTTTGGTGTGATTAAAACAACCATGTTTATCGTCAGTACCACTGCATTGCTGATAGCGATTCTAATGCCTGTATGGATGGCAACCTGGATTCGCAAAACACTGTCCCAATTTAGAGAAGTGTTACTGAACCTGACTCAGGGCAATTTGAAAGTAAGGTTTAACGACCAATCGAAAGATGAGTTTGATGAGCTGAGTGGTTATTTAAATGGGTTAGTTGATAATTTGCGACATGTGTTTACCTCACTGAATGTGTCGGCTGATGAAATGATGAAATGATGAATGTGGCGGATCAAAATGCTCAGATCAGTGACATGACGACCAAAGCAGTGTCGCAGCAGCGTCATTTATTGGAATCGACGGCCTCAGCCATGACAGAGATGGAAAGTTCCGTCGCAGAAGTGGCGCAGCGCGCCCACGATACGATGACCTCGGCAGAGCAGGCAGATAGCAAAGTGACCGATGTGAGTGTCAGTATCAAAAAAGCCATCGATAACATTCGCAAGCAAGCGACGCAGATTGAAGAGACCTCGAAAACGGCCATCGAATTGGACGACTATGGACGCCAAATTGATAGCATTATTGGCACGATTCAGGATATTGCGGAGCAAACCAACTTGTTAGCATTGAATGCGGCAATTGAAGCAGCGCGTGCAGGAGAACAAGGCCGCGGTTTTGCGGTGGTTGCAGATGAAGTGCGCAGTTTGGCCAGCCGGACTAAGAATTCTACTGAAGAAATCAAGAACATGATTGAAATTATGCAGCGTTTGATTCAAGCGGTTGTGGATACCATTAAAGTTAATGTGAGCAGTAATTCGAGCAATATTGCGGTGGCAGAACAAGCGGAAGTCGGCCTGACTGTGATGGGAGAAGTGATCGGTCAGATCGTTGAAATGAATATGCAAATTGCCGCTGCCACTGAGGAACAAAGCACCACTGCAAAAGATATTAGCAGAAGTGTAGTGAACATTAGCGACTCCGCTGACAAAACGGCAAGTGGCGCAGAAGAAAACGCAATATCAAGTCAAACTTTGCATAATAAAGCGGTTAAGCAGCATAAGATTATCGCGCAGTTTAGCGTTTAATTGTGCTTGTGGTTCTATTTGATTAAGTGGGTTAGGTGATGGCGTTAGGGTTTTTATCTATGCATAGTTATGCTAACGTCATTGCATATCTGTCCATGAAGTAGGAGAACCAATGAGCACAGAAATTATCATCGCGGATTATACAAAGCCAGCGCATGCCGAGGCTATTGTTTCCCTAATGGTGCAATACGCGGCTGATCCAATGGGGGGCGGTTCGACGCTTTCTAAATACGTTCAAGAAAATTTGGTCGCGGAACTGAGCCGGGTGCCGAATGCATTTTCAGTGCTGGCATTTGTTGATGGCATACCCGCTGGGTTAATTAATTGTTTGCAGGGGTTTTCTACCTTTAAATGCAAGCCGTTAATCAATATCCACGATGTGGTGGTGGGGGCTGAATTTCGCGGTCAGGGCTTGAGCCAAGGGTTATTGGCAAAAGTGGAAGAAGTGGCAAAAGAGCGCGGGTGCTGCAAATTAACACTTGAAGTGTTATCAGGAAATGATGCGGCAAAACAGACCTACCAAAAGTTCGGTTTTGCTGGATATGAACTCGACCCAGAAGCAGGACATGCGCTGTTTTGGCAAAAAGAGTTCTAACCGATTATCACGAGTTAAATGCTGAGCGAGCCTACCATGGCTCGCTTTTTTATTGGCTGAACAATACATTTAACCTATTGATTCATCAGTTTTGTCTATTAGATTAATCGCTAAACAGTATTATCCAGCGGCACTTTTCCCGAGTAGAGTGAAGGGTAACAACTAGCCCGAGGTGATCGTCTTTTACATCAAGCTAGTAAAAACGTCATCAATCATCATTACTAAAAAGGGAAGCACCAATGACGCAGCAATCGAACACGCCAAAAGGACAATGTCCTGTAATGCACGGTAGCCTAACGTCGCCAAATATGGCGAAAGAGTGGTGGCCAAAGACCCTAAATCTAGACATCTTGCATCAGCATGACCGGAAAACTAACCCACTTGATGACGGGTTCGATTACCGCCATGCCTTGAAACAGCTCGATGTTGATGCACTTAAAACAGATTTAAAACATTTGATGACCAATAGCCAAGATTGGTGGCCTGCTGATTGGGGACACTATGGTGGTTTGATGATTCGTATGGCTTGGCACTCAGCTGGCAGCTATCGTACTGCTGATGGTCGCGGAGGCGGTGCGACGGGTAACCAACGATTTGCACCTCTGAACTCATGGCCAGATAACGCCAACTTAGATAAAGCGCGTCGTTTGTTGTGGCCAATTAAGAAGAAATACGGCAATGCAATCAGTTGGGCGGATTTGATGATTCTAGCCGGCAATATGGCGTATGAATCGATGGGGCTAAAAACCTTTGGTTTTGCGTTCGGTCGTGAAGATATTTGGCATCCTGAAAAAGATACATACTGGGGCGCAGAAACGGAGTGGCTTGCAACCAGTGATGCAGAACATTCCCGTTATAGCGGTGAGCGAGATTTAGAAAACCCATTGGCGTCGGTAATGATGGGATTAATTTATGTCAACCCTGAAGGCGTGGATGGCAATCCTGATCCACTGAAAACCGCGCAAGATATGCGGGTGACGTTTGCTCGTATGGCGATGAATGATGAAGAGACGGTGGCGTTAACCGCAGGCGGACACACCGTGGGTAAATGTCATGGTAACGGTGATGCCGGTAAACTGTCGCCAGAGCCAGAAGGCGCGGCTATTGAAGATCAAGGGTTTGGTTGGATGAATCATCAAGCCCGCGGCGTGGGCCGAGATACAGTCACTAGTGGGATTGAAGGCGCTTGGACAACCAACCCAACGCAATGGGATAACGGTTATTTTGAGCTGCTATTTAAATACGATTGGGAATTGAAGAAAAGCCCAGCAGGTGCATGGCAATGGGAACCTATTGATATTGCTGAAGAAGATAAACCAGTGGATGTGGAAGACCCAAGTATTCGTCATAACCCTATTATGACTGATGCAGATATGGCTCTGAAAATGGACCCTGATTATCGCGCCATTGCTGAACGTTACTATCGTGATCCAGCGCTGTTTGCCGATGCGTTTTCTCGCGCATGGTTTAAGTTAACTCACCGTGATTTAGGGCCAAAACAGCGTTATATCGGCCCAGATGTGCCTAACGAAGAGCTGATTTGGCAAGATCCTATTCCCGCAGGTAAGCGCGATTATGACGTGGATGCGGTGAAAGAGAAAATTGCCGCAAGCGGGTTAAGTGTTGCTGAGTTAATTGCAACAGCTTGGGATAGTGCGAGAACCTTCCGTCAATCTGATTATCGTGGCGGTGCCAATGGTGCGCGCATCCGCTTAGCACCGCAAAATAACTGGGCAGGCAATGAGCCAGAGCGGTTAACTAAAGTATTGGCGGTATTAGAGCCTATCGCCGCTGGTTTTGGTATCAGTGTGGCTGATGTGATTGTTTTAGCAGGGAATGTTGGGCTTGAACAAGCGATTGCTGCCGGCGGTTTATCACTGTCTGTCCCCTTTACAGCAGGTCGTGGTGATGCGACTCAAGAGATGACCGATGTGGAATCGTTTGAGGTATTAGAGCCGCTCGCCGATGGTTTCCGTAATTGGCAAAAAGAGCATTATTCGGTTAAACCAGAAGAGTTGTTGCTTGACCGTGCTCAGTTGATGGGGCTAACGGCGCCAGAGATGACGGTATTGATTGGTGGTTTACGCGTGCTGGGTGTTAACCATGCGGGCAGTAAACATGGTGTGTTTACTGATAACGTTGGGGCTCTGTCTAACGATTTCTTCGTAAATCTAACCGATATGAACAATCGTTGGGTGCCAACTGGGCGCAATAGTTACCATATCTGCGACCGAGCCAGTGGTGATGTAAAATGGACGGCAACACGTGTGGATCTCGTGTTTGGTTCAAACTCCATCTTGCGTAACTATGCAGAATTTTATGCTCAAGATGACAACAAAGAAAAAATGGCGCGTGATTTTATTGCGGCCTGGACCAAAGTGATGAACGCCGACCGATTCGACGTGTAACACGTAGTCCTTTCAAATTTTCTCCCCTACTAAGCCGGCGAAGTCATTCGCCGGCTTTTTTATTTGCATTCATAAATCAAATGAAAAATACAAAATAGATAGTATTTTTATATTTTCCGTTTCTTTCCGTTTTCCAATATAAACTCTGAGTTTTATCACGATATGATTGTGTCACTAAATTTAATCTAAATAATATCAAGAGGGGTTCAATATGTTTACGGAAGAAAGAAGAAAAATAATATTGGATATATTGGAGCAATTTAATCGTGTATCGGTGAATGAGCTTGCTAATAAGTTTGATGTTTCAAAAAAGACGATACGTAACGATCTTAATTACTTATCTTCTAAGAAAATTATTTCTCGTTGTTACGGTGGGGCTATATATTCACGTAAGAAGATGCAAAGTGAAATAATCAATAACTTCAGTAATGAAATTGACAGCATATTTAAATCCAGTGATAAATTGAAATTTAGTAATAAGAAAGGATTAACTATGGCAGGAAAAGTCTGCGTAATGGGATCTTTTAATGTAGATATTGTCGCGAAAGTCGAACGTTTTCCGAATAAGGGTGAAACGTTGAAATCCATCGACAGTATTTTAGGTCCAGGAGGTAAAGGGGCAAACCAGGCGTTAGCTGCCAGTAAAGCGGGCGCCCAAGTGCATTTTGTTTCTAAGGTCGGCAAAGATCAATTCAGTGATTTTGCCTTTAAGCACCTAGAAAATTCAGGCATTTTTTCGTTCACTCTTTATCAATCAGACACCCAATCAACCGGTAATGCGCTTATTTATGTTTCGCAAAGTGATGGCGAAAACATGATTGCGATTAATCCTGGTGCAAATCAAACAATTAGCAATGAGGAAGTGTCTGCTATTGAAGAAGAACTCACTAAATCAGATATCTTGATTGTGCAACTGGAAAATAACATTGATGCCACCGTCAATTGTCTGAAAATGGCGAATAAAAACGACATTCTTACCATCTTAAATCCAGCACCATATTCAAAAGATATCGCTCAATGTATGCCTTACGTGGATGTGATTACACCGAATGAAACCGAAGCGTATGAATTATCCGGAGTGCTAATTACCGATATCGATAGTGCTATTGAAGCGTCGAAAGTCATTCTGAATATGGGGGTGAATAAAGTGGTTATTACCCTTGGCGCTAAAGGTGTACTGGTGAATGATAACGGCAATACCACTCATGTTCCTGCTTACAATGCGGTGTGTGTTGACACCACAGGAGCTGGTGATGCGTTTAATGGCGCATTTGCTGCGGCACTGTCACAAAACTATTCCGTAATTAATGCGGCCAATTTTGCTGCTGCGTTTGCTTCTCTTGCTGTTGAGCTAGAAGGGGCGTCAGCTATGCCAGACAAAGAACAAGTCAGTATGCGTTTGACGAGCCAAACACCGTCATTTTCTCCTGCTGCTGCTTACTCACTTTAAATCTAATGAGGTGCTTATGAAAAGTATCGAAGGCATTATCCCTGTAATGCTTACTCCTTTTAATCATGATGGAAGCGTCGATTATTCATCATTGGAACATTTAGTTGATTGGTATTTAGACAAGGGTGTAGATGGTCTATTTGCTGTTTGCCAGTCAAGCGAGATGCAGTATCTAACTCTGCAAGAAAGGATCGATATTACCAAGTGTGTGGTGAATAAAGTTAACGGGAAAATCCCGGTGATGACCTCTGGCCATATTAGCGATGATTTAGAGACACAAATTAACGAACTGCAAGCCATGGCCGAATGTGGTGCCGATGTGTTGGTTTTAGTCACTAACCATCTCGACCCAGAAAATAAAGGCACTGATACCTTTATGAGTCACTTAAATGCCATTCTTGAAAAATTGCCTAGTGATTTACCGCTTGGCCTGTATGAATGTCCTGCGCCATACCGTCGTTTATTGACCGATGAAGAGTTGACCTATTGTGCTGAAAGTGGCCGATTCGTCGCGCTTAAAGATGTGAGCTGTGATTTAGCAACAGTCACTAAACGCGTGCAGTTAGTGAAAGATACTCCACTAAATATTGTGAATGCGAATGCGGCAATCGCTTATCCGGCGATGCAAGCGGGCTCGAAAGGGTTCTGCGGCGTGTTTACGAACTTCCATCCCGATCTGTATCGCTGGATATATCATGACGCGAATAAAGATCTTGCGCTGGCGGATGAGTTATCCGTCTTTCTTTCAATGAGTGCGGTGGTTGAAAACCTTGGTTATCCAAAAAATGCGAAAGAATATCACTTGATGAATAAGCTACCGACGTTTAATAGTAATTATTGTCGCGTTATTAAAGATGATGTTATTGAGAAGTTTTGGGCGCTTGATGTGTTATTAAAACAGATAAAACAAGGCTCAGATATTTACAATAATAAAATCAAAGAAATCTAATAAAAATAATATAACTCAAGGTGCCCAATATATATGGGCATCTTTACCCTACAAATATATTAACCTCTAAAATAGGTAATATTATGAAAGATACGACATCATTGCCTTTAGGAAAGGTAGGTATTACTACACCTGTTCAAACTAAAACAAATACCATCAGCAATTACCGTTGGGGAATTGTGATACTAATTTTGGTCGCGGCAATTATTAATTATTTTGACCGGGCTAATTTGAGTATTGCTAATACCACTATCGCCAAAGAATTTGGTTTGAGCTCGACTGAAATGGGGTTGCTACTATCAGCATTTTTATGGCCTTATGCACTCGCTAACTTGCCAGCCGGGTGGCTAGTGGATAGGTTTGGACCGAAAAAAATCTTTTCCTATGGTTTAACTTTATGGTCAGCAGTGACCGTCATCGCCGGTTTTACCAGTGGCTTTGGTATGTTATACGCCACGCGTGTACTGTTGGGCGTGGCAGAGTCTCCCTTCTTTACCACTGGGATTAAAGTGACCGACATGTGGTTCTCCGATAAAGAAAGAGGCTTTCCTACATCGATCATTAATACTGGTTCGCAAATTGCTAATGCCGTTGCGCCACCGCTATTAACTGTGTTGCTACTGACGTTAGGTTGGCGTGGAATGTTTGTAGCCATTGGTTTAATGAGCATCCCTGTAATTGTGGTATGGCTTAAGTATTTTCGTCATCCAACCACAAAAGAAATGGATGTGATTCATGCGGAAGATGATGCGCCCGCAGAGCCACAACATATGGAATCTGTAAAATGGGGTGATTTGTTCAAACAACGAAATACCTGGTTCATGATTATTGGCAACTTTTCTATTATGTTTACCATCTGGGTATATCTTACTTGGCTGCCTAGTTATTTAGAAAACAGCATGGGATTGTCTGTTCAAGAAACAGGGTGGGTTGCTGCGCTGCCATTTTTATGCGGTATTTTAGGTGTGCTTTGTGGTGGGTCGATTTCAGATTATCTTGTGCGTAAAGGGGTGAAAGCGGTAACTGCCCGTAAAGTGCCGATTGTTGCAGGTGCTGCCTTTGCCGCTTGCTCTGTTGCACCGATTGCGTTTGTACATAATTACACATTGAGTATTGCACTATTATCTCTGGGGTATTTTTTCTCTCAGTTACCGCAAGGTGCCATCTGGACATTGGCTTCTGATATTGCGCCACGTAGCCAAGTTTCATCGTTAGGCGCCATCCAAAACTTTGGTGGTTTCCTTGGTGCAGCTTGCGCTCCGATAGTAGCAGGAATGGTTCTTGATGCGACCGGTAATTTTACTGATGTATTTATTCTAGGGGCTTGTTTATTGATGATTGGCGCGATCAGTTATGCCTTTTTTGTTCGCCCAACATCGGAAAAACACGCTTAGAAACTTGCCATTTATCGAGTAGGGTGCGGAGAAACCAGCGAAGCAATTCGCTGGTTTTTTCGTTTGACGATACAGTAAGCGGCGAACAGGCTCGCTCCCCTAGGGAAGACTGGGGAAGGGGCTTACAGTAAATCCGTGGCTGAGGAGGTTACGGTGTGGATGTTTGTTGTTAACTTACTGATTCTGAGATTTATTTTTCTGAGAGATCGCTGAAGTAACCCCCTCTAAATCCCCCTGAAAGGGTGAGAACCAGATCGAGATCGCGATGAGTTTTGCTGGTCGTTGATGCAACGGTGTTCGTTGATGTTACAGCAAGTTATGAACAGGCTCCCTCCCTTTGTACATCCTACAAATCCCCCTAGAAAGGAAAGAATCATATTGAACACGCTGTTATTTCATGCACTGATTGTTGCTGCAACGAGACTTACCCGTGAGCCAATAAGAGAATTTATAGCGATTACGGGCAAATAGGAGGTAGCCTATATCTGCGATGGGTTTGATGATTGGCCAGCGTAGCGGGGCATACAGCCATCCTTTGCCCGCTAATTTCCAAGCTTGATAGGTGGCATCCAGTCCTAAATAGAGCTGCTGATTATTATCCAGTGCATGGAGAATATTGTTGGCTTTCTCTGCATCAATCATGGGGTATTGCACAAATTCATCACTATATATATCGACGATTTTTATCTGTTTTTTGCTATCGTGTTGAGTCAGCGCGGTCATTTCTTTTACACACAACGGACATGTTCCGTCAAAAAATAGCGTTAATTTAACCATATACCACTCGTAATTTGTAAACTTACTGGTTTTACGCAACAAACCATTATTCGATCAAAACAACTAAACAAGATATTGATTTAGATATTCATAATAGCAAAAGCCATAGAGTTGATTTGTCAGCAGGCTCTCTCTACATTAATGGCAGTGGATAAAAAAGGAAGTGGTGTGAAAGCTTTTATCAGACGGGTTCGACGTCGTATTAAACGTGTGTTTATTACTGCCATCGCGGTGCTACTTGGTATGCCTATCGTGTTGGTGATATTGCTTAAATTTGTTAACCCACCATTTTGGATGTGGGAAGTACACCGTACTTTGTTTCCGCCGCAAGGGTATCCGGCACACGCCAAACATCAGTGGATACCTCTGGATAAAATGTCTCCTTCATTACCTTTAGCCATGATGGCCTCTGAAGATCAGCGTTTTCCATTTCATTGGGGTATCGATGTTGATGCGTTAGTGTCGGTAATTGAAGAAAGTGGCGATGGTGGTCCCGATCGTGGCGCGAGTACGATTACACAACAAACCGCTAAAAACGTGTTTTTGTTTCCCAGCCATACCTATATTCGTAAAGCGTATGAGCTTTATATTGCTTTGTTACTTGAGCTTATTTGGGGCAAGCAGCGCATTATGGAAATGTATTTAAATGTGGTGGAATATGGCCCGGGTATTTACGGTGTGCAAGCCGCATGTGAGCACTATTTTGGTCTTTCAGCCAGTCAGGTAACGCGTCGTAAAGCCGCGCAATTGGCGGTGGTGTTGCCGAATCCATATAAAATTCACCCAACACCAATGACTGAGTATGTACAAGAGCGCGTTCATTGGGTGTTAGGCCAGATGCGCCACTTAGATACGCAAGATTATCGACGCCTTGAGTGATGAGTTAATTGATTTGGTAATCGCCAATTTATACAAAAACGCCCGTATTAATCGTTAATGCGGGCGTTGTTTTGGGATGCAGGGAAAACGCTATTCTAAATTATCTAATGCATTGCAAAGTGCTGGTTTTCCGATATAAGACAGTTCGTCATCAGTGACATAAAGCACCTTGCCACTGCAGTTCAATTTAGCAGGGAAAAAATCGGAGCTCGCCGCGTTACTATAATACTCATGAGTAGTAATAAAGGCTCCGATACCAACGTTGATGATAAATGCTCCAACGGCTAAGGTGATCATCAACGCCTTATGGTGACACCACATAGGAAATTTAGGCCACATCACTTCACCATGAGTGTGTTTGCGATACACATCGAAGTTAACATACAGCGCAGCGATAACTGATGATGTCGCGCTAAATACAATACTAGGGATAGTAATGATGGCGAGGTGCTCTATGGTAATAAGAATAGAGCTCCAGATAAAAGAAATGGCTAAGATTAGGCATGCTTTTAGTGGCATTCGATGATAAAAATAGTACAGTGGCCCTAGGAAAAATCCCCAATAATTCATTGAGATAAGTGAGCGTTCTCGAAATTTTAGTTGGCGAAACTCATTGCTACTCACAATTTCTGAGCGTGTTTTATTACTCGCATCTAGTTGCTCAAATAGTTCAAAGCGCCTTTGCCATTTCTTTGATAGTGGTTTCTTATTCGGAATCGTTATTTCTGACGTCATTTGTTTCTCTTTAATGTTGTGATGCGCAGACTGATATGCGCGTGCTAGCCAAGTGTGGTTTACAACACCGATACTTTTAATTAAGCCATGCATCTTTCATTGGTGTTTATTCGTAAGCGTACGCATTGTAGCGTTAGTAAAGAGAATATTGGGTATTGGTTAGGGGGAAATGTCGTTACCTCTCGGCAGAGATCACATTCGTGATTTAATTGGGCAATGTATAGTTACTTCTATCATCTCTACATTGAGGGCGTCTTTTCATCCCATATCCGGTTATACTAGACCGTTTTAGGCTTTGAATGCAGCCATTGTGTTTTACAAGGAATTTATGGTGTCTTATCCGTCTTTTATTGAAATCTTGCAATCTGGTGATGAGAAGCAGTGGCGCGCGATGTGTGCGGGCGAGTTGTATCTTTCAGATGAACAGACCTTAGTTGAATTACGTGCTAGAGCGGAAGATTTGTTGGATGATTACAACCAATTAAGGCATAGAGAAAGAGCGGAGCGTAAGGATATTTTACGTACCCTGTTTGGTGGCTGTGGTGAAAAGCTGTTGGTTCGTAGTCCGTTTATGTGTGATTACGGCGCGAATATTCATGTTGGGGAAAACTTTTATATGAACACTGGCGGAGTGATCCTCGATTGTGCAAAAGTCACGATTGGTGACAACTGCTTAATTGGTCCTCAAGTTGGTATTTATACTGCGGGACATCCGCTTGATTTGGCAGAGCGTGAAGTGTACGAATTTGCCAAACCGATAACCATTGGTGACGATTGTTGGATTGGAGGGCATGCCACCATTAATCCGGGTGTCACATTAGGCAATAATGTGGTGGTGGCATCGGGCAGTGTGGTGACAAAAAGCTTTCCAGATAACGTGGTGATAGCGGGTAATCCAGCCAAAATATTAAGGCATTTAGAACAACCTCATCAATACCAGAAGCCGTAACCAATGATACATACGGGTTATCGTTCTCGTGAAAATGATTTTTTACGCTTTTTTTACGCGCGGTATAAAAAGGCTTTTGATAGAGTTCACAGCACTGGTTAAGACAGATGGCAACAACAATGACATTAAAAGAGAGTACAAAGCAGATACTGTTAACGGTGTCTGTGATGTTGGGTGCTCTTGCTAGCAGTTATGGTGTGTATTTGTTGCTTGGGTCGACCATTGCAGTGTTACTGCTTTTGCAGTTAGCGGTAATGGTGATTGCGTTTCAAGCAAATGCAAAATTCGCTTATATCGCTGCAGTGGTGGAGGCTGTGTGCTTTAATTTTTTGTTTACCACGCCACAATACTCCCTGGTTATGTGGCGATTAGATGACACAATAAATGTGATTGTGTTCGTTTTGGTGGCCGTGATTACCACCCAGATGGCTGATCATTACAAGCGCCAACAAGATGCATTAAAGCAGGCGGAATTGCGCAATCGCATTTTATTGTCAGTCTCTCACGACTTGCGCACACCTTTAGCCACTATCATTGGCACGTTGAGCACATTGAAAGAGTACTCCCCACTCCTTTCTCGCATGGAAACAACAGAGCTGATTGATAGTGCTACCCAAGAAAGCCATCGTCTTCACCAGTACATCGAAAACCTTTTGCAAGCCACTAAGTTGCAGCATGGCGCGTTAATCATAAATAAAGCTGAAGAGTCTATCGTTCAGGTGATCAACCAAGTGGTGGCGCGTTTAGGTGAGCGTCAATCGCGAGTCGTGGTTCAAGTCGAATCTCATTTACCCACAGTAATGGTAAGTGCCAGCCTGATTGCTCAGGCTCTTTATAATGTGGTGGATAATGCTTTGCGTTATTCACCTATATCGTCACAGGTGTCTATTCATGCTTTCCAGAAAGGGGAGCATATTTGGGTGGATGTTAAAGATGAGGGCGCTGGTGTCTCATCTGAGCAGGCCCAGCAGATATTTGAACTGTTTTATTCTGATGCAGGATTAAAACATAACGACAGCGGATCGGGGCTGGGCCTTGCTGTTGCAAAAGGATTGATTACCGCTCATGACGGGCAAATCGAGGCAATGCCTGATAAAACAGGCAGCCTCTTTCGTATTCAATTGCCCTTAGGAGTGAATTAAGCGTGGCTTATACAGTATTAGTGGTGGATGACGAGCCGCAAATTCACACCTTTATCCGTATTTCGTTAATGGCGGAAGGTTTTGAATATATTGGCGCAGGATCGATAGGCGAAGCGTTAGAGCGCTTTCAAAGCCTAGAGCCTGATGTTGTGGTGCTCGATCTCGGATTACCGGATGGGGATGGTATGCGCTTTTTGCAGCAAGTTCGCCAAACCAGTCGTGTACCGGCATTGATCTTAACGGCTCGTGATGAAGAAGATGAAAAAATTCGGTTACTTGAAGCTGGAGCGAATGACTATTTAAGCAAGCCTTTTGGTGTGCGTGAGCTGATTGTGCGAATTAAAGTGTTAGTGCGTGATTTAGTGGAAGATGGCGCCTTGAGTGATGTGGTGCATTGTGGCCGAATTCGTTTACAGCAAAGTACGCATGAAGCCTGGCTTGATGATGATATTTTAGCGCTGACGAATAAAGAGTTCGCTTTTATGTTGATTCTCGCCATGCATCAAAACAAGCTGGTGAAGCAGACCGATTTGCTGGAACAAATCTGGGGAGAAACTCACCGCGAAGATACGCATTACTTACGTATTTTGGTGAGCCAATTGCGGCGTAAATTAAACGATAGTGTGGATGAACAAGCGTTGCTAAAAACGGAAACCGGCCTTGGCTATCGTTTGTTAAATTAACCTGTTTTTCGCTAATGATTCACTATTGCCAACGCGTTCTTTCTCGCCATCAATAGATTGAAATACCATGAATATTCAAACCTTTTTCCGTACTCATACTCGGGTGAGTACTGTACTTCATTTATGCAGCTTTTTAATCATCATTTACAGTTTAACCATGCTGGTACCAATGGTAGTGGCGTGGCTATTTCGCGATGGTTATATCACCCCATTTTTTAATACCTTTGTGGTTTCCATGTTGATTGGGGTGATGGGTTGGAAGCTCACCAATAACAGCGAAGATAAATACCTCCAAAAACGTGATGGTTTTATGGTGGCTTGTCTGTTTTGGCTGATTTTCTCCATTATGAGTGCCATGCCTTTTTATCTCGATCAACGTTTGGATTTATCATTTACGGATGCCATGTTTGAAGGGGTTTCTGGCATTACCACTACAGGTGCCTCGGTTCTATCCAACATTGATACTTTGCCCAAGTCGATTCTTTTTTACCGAGCGCAACTTAACTTCCTTGGTGGGTTAGGGATCATTGTATTGGCGGTGGCCATCATGCCATTTCTCGGTATTGGTGGCGCACGTATTTACCAATCAGAAATGCCCGGCCCAATGAAAGAAGAGAAATTGACACCGCGCCTAGCCGATACCGCGCGTAGCATGTGGGGCTTGTATTCTTTATTGGCATTAGTGACCACCGTAGCGTATTACTTGGCGGGAATGAACTGGTTTGATGCCATTTGCCACAGTTTATCTACGGTGTCTTTGGGCGGTTTTTCGACCCATGGTGCCAGTATTGGCTATTATCACAGCTCCGCAATTGAATTGGTTGGCGGTGTGTTTTCGATCCTCGCTGCAGTGAACTTTTCACTGTATTACATCGCTATTATTCAGCGCAGTTTAAAGCCAATTTATCGCAATGCCGAATTTCAATTTATGATGCTCATTATGGCAATTGTCGTAGTGGTCTCGTGGCTGGAACTGGTGCGAACCCATACCTTTGGTGCGGGAGATGCGTTTATTCATGGCTTTTTCCAAGCGGTCTCTGTCATGACTGATAACGGGCTAGGTACGGCAGATTTCCCTAATTGGCCTGATGCGGTTGTTTTACTGATGTTAGGTGCCAGTTTCTTTGGCGGTTGTTTCGGCTCGACCTGTGGCGGGATTAAAGCGATGCGCTTTTTATTGCTTTATAAACAAGGGCGTAGTGAAATTAATCAGCTTGTTCGACCTAATGCCATTATTACCACCAAAGTCGCCGGTGAAAAAGTGAATGATCGGGTGATGCGATCGATTTGGGGCCTGTTCTTTTTATGGATTTTCTTTACCTGCTTTTTTATTTGGGGGCTGGTGGCAATTGGCCATGATTTTAAAACCGCGTACGGCACCGTTGCTGCTTGCATTAATAATATGGGGCTTGGCTGGGGTGAAACGGCAGCAGGCTTTGAACCCCTCAAAGATCCAGCGAAATGGCTAATGTGTTTAGCGATGATTTTTGGCCGATTAGAGATCTTCCCCGTACTGATTGTGTTTTCAAAATCGTTTTGGCGTTACTAAGCAGCAAATAAATAAGGTCGTTTGAATAGACAACACCGAGCAATAGTGCTCGGTGTTGTGTTTTTGGTGCAGGGCTTAATAATGCGTTAACCCTTGCGCTTGGTAACGGTTTTTGGCCAAGGGTCAGGAAATTGAGCGCCCGCTTGCCAGTCGGTGATTTCATCTTCTGTAAGAAAACAGCGTTTTAACGCTTGAGTAAAATCATCGACTTGAGAGCGATCACCAATCACGGTTAATCGGCAACGGCGGTCACCGAATCGGCCTGATTCCTGAGCAACTTTCTCGCGCAATAATGCCACCTCATTTTCAGTTAAACCATTATTCGGATCTTCAACAATCCCAGCTCGCCAATAGCTAATAAATTCTAAGCTGATACTGCCTGCCGCTTGGTTCCACAGTAGGGCTAAATCATCGCGAGTCGGTAACCAAAAGAAGCCTTTACTGCGGTAAATTTCTTGGCCTAGAAACTGCTGACAAGTTTCCCATAATCGCTGCGGATGGAAAGGGCGGTCATCTTCAATTACCCGAGTTTCCATATTGTATGGTCGAGCACTTTCTGGCTCTGTCGCAATTTCTGGTTCCAGTTCGGTAATCAACTGTTCCACACGATGAAAGTCGTAATCCGGCAGTGAAAATAGTTCTTCTAAAGCAAAATTCCCCCATTGCATGGACAGAATTGCAACGTACGGATTTAAAGGGTGAATCGACTGTGCAATTTGTGACAACTTGTCATTGTTGATGCGGTCGGTTTTGGTCAGCAATAGGTGGCTACAGAACATAATTTGTTCTGCCAGCAAGTTGACCGTGTTGCGTACTCCCGCTTGCAAATTGTGCTGCAGTCGCGGGATCAGTAAAGAACCAGACTGATAATCTTGGTCGAGCATCAAGCTATCCGCTAGCGTTAACACACCTTTCAGCGCAACCCGTTGGGTTTGGGTACGCAGATACTTCACTAAAGGCAGTGGATGGCTACTGCCCGAGGTTTCTATCACAATCAAGTCTGGGGTTTTATTAGCTAGCAGATCGGTGATGGCTTGATCGAGCTTTTTGATCCCCGTCGGGCTACTTAAACTATCTGCTGCGACAGTCACAAAGTTATGCTGTTCTTTGCCTACTATATCCGTGTTGGCGACGAGTACACCATCAACATCTAATTCACTCATGTCGTTAACAATCACGCTGACTGCGCGGTTTTGTTCATGTGATTGAACCAGTAGGTTTCTGAGCAAGGTGGTTTTACCTGAACCAAGAAAGCCATTTAGGATAATAATAGGGACGGTGTTCATGGGCTTTATCCAGTGTTTATCGATGTGATTTGATAGGGGATCCTAAAGACTTTAGCGATATTTACAATAGCCACGGGATTGTCAGTGCAGCATTTTTGTTAGCGATGTAACGACCTTGAACCGTCTATGTAAAAATTGAGGTTAACAACAGTAAATAGAGAAGTAATTTATAATTATTTAGCATTTCCTTGTTGACAAGAATCGAATTTATCAACAAGAATAAATGCAATATTTCTAGGGATTTACTGAATTGTCATTTACGCTGAGTCACCGTATCGTCGTTATTCTTTGTACACTGTTCGCGCTTGCAACGGGTGGGCAGAGTATTGCGGCCGTGTTAGGCACGTATGATACAGCGACGCATTCGGCGATGGCATTTTCTTCCCACAATACAATATTAATGAGCAAGCCTGCTTCTGCGATGCATTCTCCTCGTATGAAAATGGCAACGGCATCTCATCATGACGCTTGTGCGAATCAATGTGCGGAGCAACATAAAGCAATGAGTGATCATTGTGATCACTCCATGTCACAACAGTGTGGTTCCAGCTCTTGCGGACACGTTGTTGGCGCGTTATTTGTCCATACTTTTTCAGTCATAGAACGTTTAACCACCCATGTTGCTAGTTTAACTGTGCATAAAGCGCAGCAAGGCTACCCCTCTTCATTATATCGACCTCCAATAGTTTAACCATCTCATATTACTTGTCTTTTTTGTCTTAAGCCTACTTAAGACGCAATATGTTATGGATTTATACAATGAGAAAATTCCGTCGATGGACACCTATCGTATTAGGTGTACTGTTCGCGATGCCTGTCGCTTACAGTATGGCTGCAGAGAGTACTGCTGCGTCCAAACAGCAGGCAATCTATCAATCAACCGAACAGTTAAATCGTTTGATTAATCAAGCGGTAAGCAGTGATTTTAAACGTGCAAGCATTGAGCATCAGTCGCAATCTATGCGAGAGCAAGGTATTGCTGATGCCACGTTACCTGATCCAAAAATTAAATTTGGTGCTTCAAATGTGCCGATTGACTCATGGGCATTGGATGATGAATCAATGACCAGTGTTGTGGTTGGAATTGGTCAACAATTCTCACGTGGCGATACGCTAAATTTAATGAAACAAAAGGCCAATCAACAAGCCGATGCGAGTGAATTAAGTGCTCAATTACGTTCGTTAGATATTGCTCGTAATGTTTGTCGTCTTTGGCTGCAATTGGGCTATCTCAATATTGCACTCGATAACTTAAATCAGCGTTTGTCTTTCCAACAGCAATTGGTAAAAAATAATGAAACCAATTATTCGTTAGGCAAAAAGGCGGCGCAAGATGTGCTTTCTGTTGAACTGCAAGTCACGCAAACTCAAGAAAGTATTGATGCCAATAAGCAGCTAAGAGCCCAAGTAGTCAGTCAGCTTTCCGAATGGTTTGGTGCTGAGTGGATGTCATCTAACGATCCTTCTCTCGCCTCCAATGTGGTGCAATGGCCGCGGTTACAACCGGTATTTGAGCATGTAAAACCCGGAGATAATCACGCGTTGTTTATGCAGCATCCATTAATCAAACAGGCTGAAAAGGCGATTGCTGTGCAAGAGACGGATGTGTCATTGCAACAGCAGCGCTACAAACCTCAGTTTGGTGTGGAAGTCTCTTATGGGCATCGTGATGGGAAGTTAATGGATGGTAGTAATGCTCCCGATGTGGCAAGTGCATTTGTGACCTTCGATGTCCCGATTTTTACCGATAACAAACAAGATCGTGCTGTGAATGCAGCCAAATATAAATTGGGCTCTGCAAAACTAGAACGGGATTTACTCTTGCAGCAAATTAATGCTCAGGTGAACCAACAACTGACGACTCTACAAGGGTTAGATCAACGCATTACTCGCTATCGAGATCAATTCATACCTCAATCGCATTCGCACCTGGCTGCGGTGACGAGAGCTTATGATTCCAGTACGGCCTCATTTAAAGATCTGGTCTCTGCCAATCTTGACCATCTGTCGCTAGAACTGAATTACCAAAAGCTTCTCACCGAACAGAACCAGACGAAAGCAAATTTAGCGTATTGGTTTGATGGGTTTTCGCCTGCTGCATTGGGCGATCACATCAATCACTATCAGTTTTAATTTTTGAGGTAAAACAATGAATAAGATCATAATGTCAGTGTTGGCTCTTGCGATTGGTGGCGGGTTTGGTTATGCCACTCATGCGTATTTATCGGATAGTGATGGAGCGACAGTCAAGCAAGCTGGCAACAAACAACCTTTGTATTGGGTTGCACCGATGGATCCAAAATATAAACGCGACAAGCCAGGGAAATCACCAATGGGGATGGATTTAATCCCCGTCTATGCCGATGAACAATCGCTCCAAGATAAACCCGGCACGGTCAAAATCGATCCTGCGGTGGTTAATAACTTGGGTGTAAAAACAGCGCTGGTTAGCAAAGGCGTGTTAACGCCCAAAATACATACTGTTGGGTATGTAGGGTTTGATGATAGCCAAGTATGGCAACTGAACCTGCGAGTGAGCGGCTGGGTCGAGAATACTCATGTGCATGCTATCGGTGAACAGGTCAAAAAAGGCGATGTTTTATTTTCTTTGTATTCTCCTGAATTGGTGAATGCGCAAGATGAATTGTTTAACGCTTATCGAGTTAACCGGCCCAATCTGATCAACGGAGCGCGTGAACGATTACTCGCTTTAGGGCTAGAGCGCCAGCAGATAGAACAACTGGTTAAGCAAGGAAAATCGCAGCGCGTTATTAACATTTATGCGCCTGATGACGGCATTATTGCTTCGCTAAATATACGTAACGGGAGTTACTTAACACCTGCTGCCACTGCGTTAAGCGCAGGTTCCATCGATAAAGTATGGGTAAACACTGAGATCTTTGAACGGCAGTTGCATTGGATTAAACAGGGCACACCTGCTGTGATGACTCTGGCATCTCAACCGGGAAAAACTTGGGTTGGTAAAGTGGATTACATCTATCCGATTATTGATAGTCAAACTCGCACATTACGCGTCCGTTTGGTTTTTGATAATCGTGATAAAACGTTAAAACCCAATATGTTTGCTAATGTGTCATTAGAACCGCAAACAACCGCCGAACATTTGTTGATTCCTTCTCAAGCCGTAATACGCACCAACGATATGACGCGTGTGGTACTTGCCCAAGGTGAGGGCAAATTTCGTTCTGCGCGCATAAAAATTGGCCGTGAAGCCGCGGGAAAAATAGAAGTCGTGAGTGGTTTGAGCGCCGGTGAGCGTATCGTTACTTCGGCACAATTCCTGATTGATTCTGAATCGAGCTTATCGGCTGATTTAAGTCGTATTAATTCTCCTGAAAATAAGCCAGTGGCAACAACGGTTTGGGCTAAAGGTAATATTACTAAAGTGATGCAGGCCCATCGTATGTTAACCATTCATCACCAGCCTGTAGCGCAATGGAATTGGCCAAGTATGGACATGAATTTCACCTTGGCGCAGGACGTTGATTGGCAGGCGGCTTCTGTCGGGCAATCCATTGATTTTCAGTTACATAAAACCGCAACAGGACAATATGAAATTACCCAGTATCAATTAGGGTCAATGGAAGTGGCAAAACCAGTAACGCTCGATGCGACGATCAACATGGTGATGGCTGATTTTCATATGTTAACCATTCAACATCCTGCGGTGCAATCTCTTGGTTGGAAAACCGGAGAGATGAATTTCACGGTCAGTGACGCAATTGATTTGAGTGCATTCAAAGAAGGACAACAGGTAACGGTAACGTTGATAAAACAAGGGTCGGATTACCAGTTGAGCGATATTGCCGCCTCTCACTCTCAGCACCGGGAGGATAAATAATGATTGGTCGAATTATTCACTGGTCGGTCAGAAATCGGCTGATGGTTATTTTGGCAACACTGGTCTTAATCGCCGGGGGCTTATACAGCGTAAAGCAAACTCCCATTGATGCTTTGCCGGATCTATCTGATGTCCAAGTTATTATCAAAACCAGTTACCCCGGTCAGGCGCCACAAGTGGTAGAAGATCAAGTGACCTATCCGTTAACAACCGCAATGCTGGCAGTTCCAGGGGCGGAAACGGTGCGGGGCTACTCGTTCTTCGGCGACTCTTATGTTTACATCATCTTTAATGACAAGACGGATATGTATTGGGCTCGCTCACGGGTATTGGAATATTTAAGTCAAGTGACCTCCAAATTACCTGCGCAAGCAAAGCCAACACTCGGGCCTGATGCAACAGGAGTGGGTTGGATTTACACCTATGCATTACAAGATAAAACCGGTAAACATGATTTAGCCGATCTACGTGCTATTCAAGATTGGTTTTTAAAATATGAATTGCAAACCGTGGATGGCGTATCGGAAATCGCGACTGTTGGCGGCATGGTTAAGCAATATCAGGTGCAAATTGATCCGGCCAAGCTGCGCGCGTACAACTTAACGCTGCAACAAGTGAATCAAGCCATAAAACGGGGCAATCAGGAAACCGGTGCGTCAGTCGTTGAAGTGGCCGAAGCCGAGCATATGGTGCGCACCAATGGGTATCTATCCAATGTTGAAGATATACGTTCCATTCCATTAAAAATGACATCATCGGGTACGCCCGTACTGTTGGGGGATGTGGCGGATATTAACATTGGTCCACAAATGCGCCGTGGGGTATCAGAACTTAATGGTGAAGGCGAAGTTGTCGGCGGCATTGTTGTGATGCGTTACGGTGAAAATGCTAGTGCGGTGATTGAGCGAGTTAAGCAAAAACTGAAAACGTTACAACGTAGCTTACCGCCTGGCGTGGAAATTGTACCTACCTATGATCGCTCCACACTCATCAACCATGCGGTAGAGAACCTTTGGCATAAGTTAGCTGAAGAATTTATAGTCGTGGCGATCGTGTGCGCTCTATTTTTATTTCATATTCGCTCTTCTCTGGTGATTGCTATCAGTTTGCCCGTGGGCATTTTAGGGGCATTTGTCATCATGCATTGGCAGGGAATTAATGCCAATATCATGTCGCTAGGGGGAATTGCTATAGCGATTGGAGCCATGGTCGATGGCGCGATAGTGATGATTGAAAACGTGCATAAGCACATCGAGCGGACCCCACTGACGAAGGAAAATCGCTGGCAAGTGATCGCGGATGCAGCAGAAGAAGTGGGGGCCCCTCTATTTTTCTCACTGCTTATTATCACGTTAAGCTTTGTGCCAGTGTTTTCCTTGCAAGGACAAGAAGGGAAAATGTTTTCGCCTCTGGCGTTTACAAAAACCTATTCTATGGCTGTCGCGGCTGGGCTGGCGATTACTTTAGTGCCTGTTTTGATGGGCTATTTTGTACGAGGAAAAATTCGTTCAGAACATAACAATCCCATCAACAAGGGCTTGATTGCTGGTTATCGTCCACTGCTTCAAGTGAGTATTTCTCACCCGAAAACCATGATTATGCTGACCATCGCGTTAATGATCTCTGCGATTTATCCAGCGACACAACTGGGTAGTGAGTTTATTCCGCCGTTGGATGAGGGCGATATCATGTATATGCCAACGACCTATCCAGGTATTTCGGTCGGTAAGGCACGCGAGTTACTGCAACAAACGAACAAGCTCATTAAAACTGTGCCAGAAGTTAAAACGGTGTGGGGCAAAGTGGGCCGAGCGGAAACGGCGACTGATCCAGCGCCTTTAACCATGGTGGAAACGACGATTCAGCTTAAACCTAAATCTGAATGGCGTAAGGGAGTCACCAGTGAGTCTTTGCGTAAAGAATTCAATCAGTTGATTCAATTCCCTGGCGTGACGAATGCTTGGGTGATGCCGATTCAAACTCGGATTGATATGTTAGCTACAGGTGTCAAAACTCCAATTGGTATTAAGATTGCTGGCTCTGATCTGAAAGTCATCCAAGATATTGGCGCTAAGCTGGAACCTATCTTAAATAGCATTCAAGGGACGACGTCTGTTTATGCTGAACGTGTTGCTGGTGGCCGCTATATTACGGTCGATATCCATCGTAAGGTGGCCGCTCGTTATGGTCTGAATATCGCAGATATTCAGCAGGTGATCGCCACTGCGATTGGTGGCACGAATGTGTCAGAAACAGTAGAGGGGTTAGAACGTTTTCCTATTAATGTCCGTTATCCGCAAGAGTATCGTGATTCGGTTGAAAAGCTGAAAGACTTACCTATTGTTACGCCGACGGGGGCGCGTATTCCTTTAGCTGATGTGGCTGCCATTCGTTATGAAGATGGACCGCCAATGATCAAAACAGAGAATGCTCGACCCAATGGCTGGGTTTACGTCGATATCGCGGGGCGTGATTTAGGATCGTATGTGAATGAAGCCAAACAAACGGTTGCTAAAAATCTTGTATTACCAACAGGCTACTCTATTTCTTGGACGGGGCAGTATGAATATTTGGAAAGGGCGAAGCAGCGGTTAAGTATCGTTGTTCCTATCACTATTGGCATCATTATGTTGCTATTGTACTTCGCTTTTAAACGCGTCGGGGAAGTGTTGGTTATTATGGCGACACTGCCCTTAGCAATGGTAGGCGGTGTGTGGTTAATGCATTTACTTAACTACAACTTCTCGGTGGCAGTGGGGGTCGGCTTTATTGCGTTAGCAGGGGTTGCTGTTGAAATTGGGGTCATCATGTTGGTTTATCTTAACCAGGCGTGGCATCGCTGCAAACTCGATGCATTAGAGCAACAGAGAATGTTAACCAATGACGATTTAATACGTTCAATTCAAGAAGGGGCAGGGCTACGTGTACGCCCGGTCATGATGACAGTATCCACCATCATTATTGGTTTAGTGCCCATTATGTATGGATCGGGTACAGGAGCGAGTGTGATGCAGCGGATCGCTGCCCCCATGATTGGTGGCATGGGATCGGCGGTGATACTGACTTTGTTAGTTATCCCGGCAATTTTCAAACTATGGAAATCACGCGAAATTACCAAGCAAACGTCGACAACAAACTGAGGGTGTAACAAATGAATAAATCTATCATGTCTTTAGTAATCTTGGGTGCGATCAGCACACCAGCTATTGCAGAGATGAACAGTCACGATCATATGAGCTCTGAAATGGGTATGGAGCATAACGCCATGAGTATGCCAAGCGTCTCTGCGGTTGGTATGCCAGCTAATGGCGCTCAACCTGATAAAGTCATTCCGGTGGTGTTATCTGATGACATGACCATTCAATTTAAAAGCTCGACACCGATAAAACCAGGCGACATCGTGCAGTTTGTGATTATGAATAAAGGCAAGCAATCACATGAATTCTCTATTGGTTCGCCAAAAGAGCAAGCCGATTATCGAGCGATGCTCAGCAGCATGCCAAATCATCATAAAACAGACGGCAGCTCGGTAGTGGTTAAACCTGGACAAGCACAGCGAATGTTGTGGCATTTTCATGGAACAACAACCGTTGAATTTGATTGTAATATGTCAGGGCATTACGGCAAAGGGATGACAAAAACATTGGTACTTTAACCCTTAATATTCAAGTAAAAGGTGCTCAGTGAGCGCCTTTTTTAGTTCAATTTCAGCGCGACTATTTGTCCCAAAAAGCTGTTATTTGTAAAAATAAATTGATTTTTGATTTTATAAAAATCAATATGGGCGTCATTAAAGCCTGTGTGTTCGGCTTTTGGATCATCTATTTGTCATTAAAAGTATGTCATTGTTGTTCGCCACACGGTTGCGGTCAGTGGGGTGAATGATGTGCCACTAGTGATACCCGTGAGTGAGAGCGATTATGTGTGAATATTTTAGTAATAAAATTACGAAGAATATAGATGTCGAATAAAAAGCAAGCAGTCATGTGATTTTGATCATTAACTTTGTGCTAATTGTAAAAATAAATGTTAATGTAATGTTGTATTTGATGTTGTAAAGTTTCAATAATGAAAAAATTAAACGGTAAGAACCGCGTCGTCGCGCTCCTCAGGAAAGAAGCTTATTCTCGAGTTGAGCTCGCTCGTGCGACCGGATTAGGTAAATCTGCTCTAACAAAAGTCACAAAAGCATTGTTTGACGAAGGTATTATTGAAGAGGCGCAAGTTGCTGTAAAACAGTCGAGCGAGCAAGGTCGTGGCCGACCAGAAACCTTATTGCAGTTGGTGCCTAATATTAAGTTTAGCCTCTGTTTCTATTTGACAAAACAGGGCGTGAGTTCTTATCTGATTGATTTTACCGGAAAGATCCATGCTGCTAATGAAGTAGATTGGCCGGTGGATCCTGCCAATCATGATATTCATGTCGCTTACTCAACGGATGTGCTGCTTAATATTGTGAAGCAAGAAGCGAACGTATTATGTGCTCAACACTCATTAACGTTAGATCAACTAGAACTGATTTCGATTGCGACTTTTGGCAAAGTGTCACAGCAAGATGGCATTGTGGTTCATAGCCAGTTTTTCCAAGATACCAACGTGAAGTTGGCGGAAATTATTGGTGAATGCTTAGGTGTTACCACCAAGATCTTTAACGTTGACTACTGCTGCGCTTTTCAGTTGCAGCAGATGTATCCGGAAAAAGAGAGCTTTATTTCGCTGTGTCTCGGCCTTGGCTTGGGACTCGGTCTCTGTTTAGATGGTCAGTTAGTGACGGGGCGTTTAGGTTCTACACTCGGGATAGGGCATGTTAATTACGAACCTAACGGAAAGAAATGCTACTGTGGAGCAAAAGGGTGTACTGAAGCCTACGTTACCAGTGATGCGATTATAGATGAAATTGAATCGCTAAGAGGCCTATCAATTTCAGGTAACGATGTGAGTGAAAAAATGCAATCTATCAAACAGTTATTGTCCAGTGGCGATGTGGCAGCCCATCGTTCGATTGAAAAGGTCAGTCAAGCGGTTGGCGATATTCTTGCCCAGTTGATGGTGACATTTGATATCAGCACTATTTTCATGAGCGGTGATACCGCGGTCTTGTTTCACTATTTAGAGCAGTATATTCGACAATATTTAACCAGCGATAAGCGTTACCAAACGTTATTGACAAAGCCCAAAATTATACGAGTTACGGATGTTAAGGCGTCTGTCGGTGGCTTAATTCAACTTACTAACAGTCAGATAGTGATTTAGTTTTATTCGAATTAAACGTAGTGGCGTCATCTTTATGATGTCACTTCAAGTAATTGCCCAACACTTTAAGGTATCTTATTGATTCTCTAATTGTTTAAACCCTTTAAAGGAGTATAGCGAATGGAAGTGGCAATAGATAAAGACTCAACGTTATGTATCTCAGTTGCGGCTCGTCCGACCAATTATGGGATGCGCTTTCACAATTATCTGTATCAAAAATTGGATCTGAATTTCGTCTACAAAGCGTTTTCGAGTAAAAGTATTGAAGATGTGATTACTGGCGTTCGGGCGTTAAACATTCGCGGTTGTTCAGTCTCGATGCCTTTTAAAGAAAGGGTTATTGCCTGTGTTGATGAATTAGATGAATCGGCGCAGGCCATTATGTCAGTCAATACTGTCGTTAACACAAACGGCTACCTTAAAGCGTATAACACCGATTATATTGCGATCGTTAAACTCCTTGAACAATACCAAGTGCCAAACACGATGACCTTTGCGGTAAAGGGAAGTGGTGGTATGGCGAAAGCAGTCGTATATGGCCTCTCTAAATTGGGTTTTACCAAGGGATATATCATTTCTCGTAATCAAGAAAGTGGTGCGGCATTAGCAGAAAGTACGGGTTTTACTTGGAAAAAGGAGATGGCTGGTATTGATGCACAGTTACTGATTAATGCGACGCCACTTGGTATGCAAGGTGGCGATACCGAAGGGCAGCTGTGTTTCTCTGAACAAGATATTCAAGCTGCGAGTGTCATGTTCGATGTGGTCTCGAAACCGTTAGTCACACCCGCAATGGCATACGCTACGTCTCTGAATAAAACGGTGATTTCTGGTAGTGAAGTCTTTGCCATTCAAGCGGTCGAGCAATTTAAGCTCTATACCGGTGTGACCATCTCAGAAACGTTATTTAATCAAGCCAGAGATTATTCTCGGAGTATAGGTTAACAATTCGATAGACTTGCTCTTTTTAGTTATACTTTTATTTCAATAAGTTAATGGAGTAAATTATGACACCAAAAGACGTTGTTATCGCCTATTGGAAAGCGATGAATTCGAATGATTTCACTCAAGCAAGTGAATGGCTAGCCCCTGAATTTCAAGGCCACTGGGTGCAATCATCTGAGTTAATTGAAGGGCGCGATAATTTCGTAGCGATTAACTCCCAATATCCAGCAAATGGGCGGTGGCAATTTGTTATTCACTCCATCGTCGCCGAAAACAATACGGTCGTGACCGATGTTTCCATTACCGATAGTGTGGTTAATGATCGAGTCATTACTTTTCATACTGTTGAATATGATTTGATTGTTAAACAGGTCGAATATTTTCCAGACAATTACCCAGCGCCAGAATGGTGATCTCAATGGGTCAAGCCTCTCTAGTTTCATGCCTCAGATGTCACCACACTGAGGCATTATTCGTTTGATATACCCAAATCACTTCAGAATGCCGAATTCAGAGCGCTCTAAAAGAGCCCAGGTCAGCCCAATCATGAAAGGAGTGATTAGCCTCTTTCGACGATAAGCAATCATACGCTTAACTTTCTATTATACTTGTTAGAAATGAATGTATTAGAGGAAGTTAAAAATGAAACGGATTTTGTTATTTTGTATTCCAGTCGCTTTATCTGGATGCTCAGCGTGGCAGCAATCAGAGAACAATGCCACTAGTGACACCACTGTCACGCCTCTCGCTCAATGCCTTGGGCACACTCAACTTCCCGAAAAGCTTGCGAATCAATTTTATGCGGTGAACGACAGTAAATTATTGAATCAATCCCTTGGCGAACCAGGTAAAGGAAAGCTCTGCAATGGCGCAGTTTATCAGGCAAAACCTAAAACGAAAGTGGTGATCTATCGCGCGTGGAATAGTACCAACCCCAATAGTAAATTGGGTAGCTGGTGGGCGTTTAGCCAACCGTCTGGGTCAATTGCTAAATATCGGGAAAACTATGAGATCTGCTATCAGTGGTCACCACTCGATAAATTGGTCCGCTGCACGTTAAAACCGGGCACAAAAATCGTATTAGGAGGTGGACAAAGTGCCGAATGCTCACAATACCTCTCTTATCCCACATCGAAAAGTCAGCAAATTTTTATTGAAGACGCGAGCAGTGCTGTCAAAGATTGTGTTGAATATACCGGTATGATGAGTTGGATTGAAGCTGAGCAGTAAGTTATCGCACAAGTATAAATATAAGTAGCAGCGTCGTTTAAGCTGCTACCTGTCAATCGGTGGGTGATTCAATATTCAACATCAAACCCAGCAGAACGCCACTCGTCTAAGCCATTTTTATACATTTTAACTTTAAAACCACGCCCGATGAGCAGGTTAACTGCATCGAGTGCCTCAAGGCAGTAATAACCATCACAGTAGACAACGATCATGTCAGCATTGCCTTTCTTTTAGTTGTTATAGCGCAATTAATCCGTAGATAACTAGTGGAGAAACTCACTAAATTGAACACAAAGCTAAGCTATGGCGAAATAAATAATTAAAGAATGATCGTTCCATAATTTATTTGACTTATGGAACGATCGATCTTAAATTGTGGATCAATCGTTCTACAATTGAGGTTTTTTATTATGCCAGTTGCTTTATATGCACTTGCAGCTGCGGCTTTCGGTATTGGTATGGCGGAGTTTGTGGTGGTAGGAATTTTGCCTGCTATCGCGATGGACATGCATGTTGATATTCCAACGGCAGGACAGCTCGTTTCGTACTATGCCCTTGGTGTCGCGGTTGCAGCCCCTATTTTGACAGCCCTTTTTAGCAAATATGATCGTCGTAAATTAACGGTCGGGTTAATGCTTTTATTTGGATTAGCCAATTTGCTCACCACTCTTGCACCGAGCTATTCATTATTACTTTTAGGTCGGGTATTAGCTGGGGTCGTACAAGGCGTCTTTTATTCCATTGCCACGGTGATTGCTGCTGATTTGGTATCAAAAGAGAAATCAGGACGAGCCATTGGCATTGTCTTTTCTGGAATGACCATCGCGATTGTTTCTGGTGTGCCAGCGGGGGCGTTCATTACCGATTGGTTGAATTGGCGCGCTGCTTTTGCAGTCATTAGCATTCTTGGCTTTGTCGCGATGGTTGCGCTGTGGTTCGTATTACCTGCTAATTTAAAACGTCCGAAACCTGCGAGTGTATTTAAGCAGCTATCTGTCATCGGTGTCCCACGTATGATTTTGGTCTTTTTGATCACAGGTGTTGGTTACGGTGGTTCATTCATTGCGTACACCTATCTTTCTGAAATATTGGGACAAATTACTGGATTTTCGGCATCAGCTATCGGCACCATTTTGATTTTCTATGGGGTGGCTGTTGTGGTCGGCAATATTTATGCAGCTAAGTTAGCGGATCATAAAGGTCCTCTCAAAGCGTCGGCCGTTATTTTCGTTGCTCTTGCTATCACGTTATTGCTGTTTGGTTTTGTGGCGACGAATAAATTTTACGTAATCCCATTGATCATGATTTGGGGCGCAGCGGCATTTGGCAGTGTGCCTGTATTACAACTTTATGTTGTTCAACAAGCAGAAAAGCATTTCCCTCATGCTGTTGATGCGTCATCAAGTATGAATATTTCTGCATTTAACCTAGGTATCGCGGTTGGTGCTTCCGTCGGAGGTTTCGTGGTTGCTAAATACGGTTTAATTGCAACTGCACCTGCAGCTGCTGCCGTGGTTGCATTAAGTGTATTGCTCATCGCTTACAGTGGCGTGTTAGAAGCAAAAGACAATAAAAAGCTTGCTACAAACAAGTAGTAAATATCAATGAGAAGTTAGCTTCAAAACTTATAATGAGGAGAACAAAATGGATATCAAATTGAACTTATCTTGGACGGGTGGAATGAAAGGTGAAGGCCTTATTCAGAGCGAAGGCCTATCTACTAAAATTAGTATTCCTGCTGTATACGGTGGTTTAGGTGAATACAGTAACCCTAAAGAGCTGTATGTTGCATCAACCGCTGCGTGTTTTCTATCTACGCTATCGGCTATTTCAGATAATAAAAAATTGCCTTTAGAATCTCTATCGGTTGAAACAAATGCACATGAAAGTGATGACGAATTTTCAATTCATCATATTGCAAATATTGTTCTTAAAAGCGATGCAACAGATTCTGATAAGAAAAAAGCAGCAGATTACACAGCAACAGCTGACTCTATTTGTGCTGTAGGTAATTTGGCTCGTAAAGCAGGTGTAAATGTTACAGCTGAACCAAATATTACAGTTGCCGAGTAACAGAGAGCTATGCCAGTACTTGACGCGAATACCAAGCGTTTTAATCAGGTAGTAAAGCAGAATCAAGGCGTATCCCTGTTTCGCTTTTGGGCAAGTTGGTGTCCACCTTGTCGGATGATGACAAAGGTGTTTCAGCAAGCCCAGAAAAGAACCAATGGCTTAGCTGAATTTTACGATGTGAATGTTGATCGCCATACAGAGCTTGCTGAGCAATGTCGAATCCGCAGTATTCCGACCATTATCATTTATAAAAATGGTAAAGAGGTGAAACGAGTAGGCGGTATTGTTATGGCTGATGAGCTACAACAACTGGTAGAAAAATACAGTAAAAATAGCAGGTGATTTACCTGTAATTAATCGTGTTCGGTCCATGATAGTGAAGGTTCCTTAATGCATTAAGGCAGTACTGTATCTCTATTGTGGATCGACTGTTCTAAAAGTAAATGGGAGACAGTCAATGACTTCAAAAGTATTAACGTTAAATGATGAAACTTATCAAGAGAATCTGAGTAAAGAGGGCACGTTTGCAGTGCGTCTTTGGGCTGAGTGGTGTATGCCATGTCGTATGATGTCACCAATCTATGAGGAAGTGGCAGACAAAATTGCGGATGAATCGCTGGTAATGGCAGAAGTCAATATTGACCAATTTCCTTCTGTCGCGGCCTCTTTAGGTGTGAGAAGTATTCCAACGGTGGTTGTGTTTAAAAATGGTAAAGAAATCAACCGTTCTGCTGGACTTCTCCCTGCACCACAATTAACCGCTCTGATTCAGAATAGCTAAATAGATTTGGGTATTTGGACTTAGGGAAGTGATGCGATAGTATGCTGGGAGCGAATGTTAACAGCGAAAGAAAAAATCGTATCGTGCTTCAAATTCAGGGATGAATTGAAGAATCTTGGCGAGTTGGACACACAAATGTGGATTATGGGTTTCCCCATGATGTCTGATACGCCATAATCGCTACGTTTTTCAATAAGAGGTATCGTAATGGCTCGTACTGGACGCCCTAGAGAATTTAACCGCGAAGCTGCGGTGAAACGCGCAATGAATCTATTTTGGCAAAAAGGCTTTGAAAGTACGTCGTTAGCTGAATTACGTAAAACCTTGGGCAATCTCTCTGCTGCGAGTTTTTATTCTGCATTTGGTTCTAAACGCGAGCTCTATAAAGAGTGTTTAGAGCTGTATACCCATACTTGTGGCGAAACGCTATCACTACTGACTGACACCAGTGTGCCCGCTAAAGTTGCGATAAAAAATATGCTGGTCAAAACCATTACGTTACAAACCTCAACGCAAACACCGACGGGATGTATGGCGGTATTGTCGGGTTTGAACTGTTGTGACGACAATAAAGAGGTAGAACAACTGGCGCTATCGGTGCGCAATGATATTCGCCAAGCGCTAAAAGAGTGTATAGAACGTGGTATTCAGCAGAGTGAATGGCACCTTGATTCTAATGATGTTGAGTGTTTCGTCGTCATGATCGATACCTTTGTGAATGGCATCTCTATTCAATCTCGTGACGGCGTTGACCGCGACGCTTTATTTCGTGCCTGTGACCTGTTTTTGGAGCGATTGTAACTATCGCTCTTTAATCTTATGACCAAAGAGTGTTATGTGCTCTTAGGCAAAGAATAGGTGTGAAGATAGAGTTGTCACCCTACCATTGAAATCAATAACGTAAGATTACGATAGGTAAGGAGCCATAGAGATTGGCTCCTTTTTAGATTGGAAAGCATTAAACTTGAACCGCTTCTACGTCACTTAATTCAATACTTCTTAAACGCCCAGCCAGTGCCCCTGAAATTAACATGACCACAGATAATCCAGTAGCAATGAGGAGTACAGCCGTCCAATTGTGCGTAATGTTGTGCAGTATTCCCACTAATGTTGGGCCAGAGGCGGCTAATAAATAACCCACTCCTTGTGCCATCCCTGACAGTAAGGTGGCTTGAGTGGTGCTGCCAGTGCGAAAGCCGATAAACATATACGCTAACAGGATGACACCACCGGAACCAACGCCGAAACAGGATACCCATAACATAGCGCCAAGAGGGGCAATCCATAGACCCATCAGTCCGACCGTTAACAAGCCGCTCATTATAATGGCGATGGTGACTTGGTTTTTCATTCGGCTTACGATGGGGCCAAGAAATAACCCGGGTAGTGCTGATGCCAGTTGCATCATGCCGTGGACCGAACCCGCCTCTAAGGTTGAGAATCCTGCATCGGTCAAAATAGTGGGAAGCCATGCCACTAGCATGTAATAAAGCAGTGAATTGATGCCCATAAATAGCGTAATTTGCCAAGCGAGCGGTGCTAACCAAATCGACCGCATAGAGCTTGGCGTTTTAATCTGTTTGGGTTGGTAAGTGGTACCGTTGAGCTGCTTACTCCAGATGACAGCGCCCAATAATGGCAAAATGACCATTGTACCTAGCGCTATTTGCCATCCTCCGAGCATATCTAAAGGAACAATTGTGGCAGAAATTAGCCCCGCGGATACGCCCATGCACAAGCCGCATAACCCTGTCATGTTTGCTACTTTGTCTGGATAGTTTTGCTTGACCAAACTGGGCAACAGCGTGTTACCCACCGCAATACCCGCTCCGGTTAGCAAGGTGCCAATATACAAACTGGATACCCAACCTAAAGATCGCACTAGAATACCGATCATAATGGCCACGAGCGCAGTTAATAACGTGATGTTTAAACCAAATCGTTTCTCTAGCTGGGCAACAAAAGGTGAAATGACCGCAAAACAGAGGAGCGGCAGTGTTGTGAGTAACCCTGTTTGATACGATGAAAGGGAAAGTACGGATTGAATCGTATCGAGCACAGGGGCGACGCCCGTAAACGGAGCTCTTAAATTACACGCAACAAGTAATATCCCAATAAAGAGCATGATGGATGACAATGTCCGTTTGTCATTCGTATGGTTGTTCATGAAATGGTTCTCTTAGTTAATCATTGAGTTCACCTTATCATTTGTTACGTAGGATGAATTTATATAATATGACTAAAAATCGCTAAATTATGACAAAATGAAATCTGATCAATACACGCTCTGTGATATCGTCGAACAGCTTGAATCTCAATCATGCAATACGCCTGTGATTGCTATGTGGGTTGATATTGAAGATGAAAAAAGTGAAATGCCCTTGCATCAACACCAGCACGGACAGCTCGTGTATGCGTTAAAAGGCGGCGTTCGGTGTCAACTTCCTCAATCTACGTTAATCGTTCCGCCTCAGTGTGCGGTTTGGATCCCGTCGGGCGTCATGCACAGCATTCACACCACAGCCAATGCCCAAGTGTGTTATCTGTTTATCCATCCTTCGGTGTCGTCATTGCCTAAGGCCGGGTGCACACTTTCGATTGCGCCTTTGGTTCGTGAATTGATTTTGAATTTAAGTATGCAGCCTCACCAGTATTCACCTGACAGCGCGTTGGGGCGTAAGGCATTAGTATTGCTTGAAGAACTTGCACAAATGCCGATTGAACATTTATCTCTCGTTACTCCTGATGAACCGAGGTTACAAAAAATAGCCAAGCATTTGTTTAATCATCCAGCGGACAGGCGCACTTTGGCTGAATGGGGCACAAAAGTGGCAATGAGTGAACGTTCCCTAGCACGATTATTTAAACATGAAACGGGAATGACGTTTGGACGGTGGCGTCAGCAGTTACATCTTATTATTGCGATGCATCAACTCTCAAACGATAGCTCGGTACAAAGTGTCGCTGATTATCTGGGTTATCAATCCGTTACCGCGTTTATTACCATGTTTAAAAAGGCGGTAGGGAAGCCTCCAGCACAATATTTTTCATCTTTAAATCAAATGGATAACCATAATCTCGACAAAGCCAGCTAGGTGCTGTTACTCAGTTCATATTGATTCTGCAATTTAATGGCTTAATACTATACCTCAACAAAACTTGAGGTTACTGTGTTCTGGCAAGGTAAATAATAAGGATGGGAAAATAGTAATGGAAATGACCGTGGGTGAGGTTGCAAAGCGTGCTGGGGTCAAAGTCTCCACTTTGCATTTTTATGAGCAGAAAGGTCTGATTTCCAGTTGGCGAAACGCAGGAAATCAACGTCGGTACGATCGGCAGGTCTTACGTCGGGTTGCGGTCATTAAAGCAGCGCAAACTGTGGGATTAAACCTTGAAGAAATTGGTGATTCATTAGCGGTGTTACCCAAACACAAAGCGCCGACTCGAGAACAATGGCAGCAGATGGCAACGCATTGGCAAGCAATGCTCAATCATCGAATTCGTCAACTTGAAGCGTTAAAAAATGATCTAGGTGGTTGTATTGGTTGTGGCTGCTTATCACTTGAGAGTTGTGCCATTTATAATCCGCAAGATGTTCGGGCAGAAACTTTTGCTAATAAGACATTATTAACTCATCCCGAAGAGTGGAATGATGGTATATAAGACAATCGATATATGATTTTTTATTCACGTTAAGAACATATAGTGAATTTTAAGCACAATTTTAAGCGTTTTAAATTGAAATAAAAGCATTGATTAAATGGCCTCTGTTCGTCATGCTTACCCGCAAATAATATTCAGCAAGGCTGAATGGGTGCTCATGGAAAGAAGTACGATTGGATGGTAGCAGTAAAGACAAACAGGGTAGTTATTTATTCCCAGAGGCCATGTTCTTCGTTGGCATTAGGAATGATCATTGAGCCGTTTGCACACTCTAATCGGCTTAATGAACAATGCCAGTTTGAGGTGATTCATCATCAGCAAAACGAGGCTGTTACCCTAGAAAGTGTTGTGGGAGAATCAGGCTTCGATTGGATTATTTTGCTGGCTGAATATGCGCCAAATACCGAGTTATTCCGCCCCGATCTCACCTTTATTAAACACCAACTGAAATACACAAATGCTAAGGTATTGGCGCTAGACGGTGGCGTTTACTGGCTTGCTGCCATCGGGCTCATGTCGGATAGCCCAGTGGCTGTGCATTGGCATTATAGTGAAGATTTTCAGCAGAGTTTCCCACAACAGCCGATCAGCACTCAGCTCTTTCATGATGGGCCTAATTGCATTACTTGTGTCGGGAAACTGGCCACATTAGATGCCGTGCTATGCCTGATTTCCCGCTATCAATCCACTGAAATCATTAGAGATATCTGTGATTACCTCTGTATCGATCGAATTCGATCTCAAGAAGAGAAACAACGCTTACCCAGTTCTTTAATCGGTGGTGTTAACCAGCCTCGATTAACCATGGCGCTAGAGCTGATGGAGCAAAATATAGAAGAGCCACTTTCGACTGATGATATCGCGGATTTGGTGCATATTTCGAGGCGTCAACTCGAACGTTTGTTTAAACAATATCTCAATACGATGCCAGCCAAACATTATTTAGGGCTGCGACTTGAGCGAGCTAAAAAGCTGTTGCTGACTACCAATACCTCCATTGTTCAAATCGGTTTAAGTTGTGGTTTTTCGAGTGGACCGCATTTTTCTTCTTCCTATAAAGCGTTTTATCAAATTACCCCGCGTGAAGAACGTAGTCGAAAATTAAACCGATAATGCCGGATATAAAATCTATTTAATATCAGTGTCTTGCCTAAGAGCGAAACCATTCTCGCTGAAACAGCATCGTGAGGTTATTTGGGTATAAAAGCGCGAGAATCTATAAATTTGCGTCGTAATTTTGAAATGCTCTGAACAATTAACCGAGTAGTTTAATAGGGTACATTGATAAATCAGAGGCACGAAGATGAAGAACTCCATTCCCTCAAGGAAAGATTTTGACCAATACATGATCCCAGTGTATTCACCGGCACCCTTTATTCCAGTGAAGGCACATGGCTCAACCTTGTTTGATCAGAGCGGTAAAGATTACATCGACTTTGTTGGCGGTATTGCGGTTAATGCGCTGGGCCACGCCAATCCCGAATTACGTAAGGCTTTGATTGAGCAATCAGATAACCTTTGGCATACCGGTAACGGTTATACCAATGAGCCAGTTTTAACCTTGGCAAAACATCTAGTGGAAGCGACCTTTGCCGATAAAGCGTTTTTCTGTAATTCAGGCGCTGAAGCTAACGAAGCAGCGCTAAAATTAGCTCGACGTTATGCTCGCCAGAATTTCAGCGAAGATAAAAACGAAATCATTGCGTTTAACAATGCGTTCCATGGCCGTACACTGTTTACTGTGTCGACTGGCGGTCAGCCAAATTACTCGAAAGATTTTGCGCCATTACCAGGTGGCATTTCGCACTTACCTTTCAACGATCTCGAGGCGCTAAAAGCGGCGAGCTCAGATAAAACAGCAGCGGTAATTGTTGAACCTATTCAGGGTGAAGGCGGCGTGATTCCTGCCACTCCTGAATTTTTACAAGGTGTGCGAGAGCTGTGTGACCAACACAATGCCGTGCTGATCTTTGATGAAGTGCAAACGGGCGTTGGTCGTACCGGTCATTTGTATGCGTACCAAGGTTACGGTGTCACTCCTGATGTATTGTCAACGGCAAAAGCACTTGGTGGTGGTTTCCCGATTGGCGCAATCCTGACGACGGATAAATTTGCGACTGGTCTTACGGTGGGTTCTCATGGCACAACGTATGGTGGTAATCCTCTTGCTTGTGCTGTCGCGAATGTATCGCTTAATATCATTGATTCAGAAGCATTTCTTGCCGATGTACGTGCGAAAGAAGCGCATTTTGTTGAAGTGCTGAAGAAGATAAATAGTGAACTCAACATGTTTAGCGACATCCGTTCAGCAGGTTTGCTGATTGGTTGTCAATTGACTGATGAATTTGCCGGACAAGCAAAAGCCATCAGCGTTCTCGCGACTGAATATGGTGTGATGACATTGATTGCTGGTGCTAACGTGGTGCGTTTTGCCCCAGCACTTAATATTAGTGAATCAGAAATGGAAACCGGTTTGTCTCGCTTTGAGCAAGCTCTAAAGGAATATAAAACAAGGAAGTAAGCATGATAATACTGCGTCCTGCGCGTTTGAGCGACTTAGGTCAGCTTGAGCGTCTTGCGAAAGAAAGTGGCACCATGGTGTCCACTTTGCCAGATAAGAAAGAGAGCTTAGTGCGTAAAATTGAACGCTCTATCGACTCTTTTGCTCAGGACGTGGTCACTCCAGGTGAAGAGAGCTATTTCTTTGTGTTAGAAGAGTGCTTAACCGGACAAGTGGTCGGCACAGGCGCTATTAATGCGCTGTCTGGTTATCGCACTCCTTTCTATGCGTTCCGTAATGATATGCTGATTCACTCTTCTCGCGAGTTGAATGTGCATTCTCGTGTTCACGCTTTGTCGTTGACGCATGATTTAAGCGATCACTCCAATCTTTGTAGCTTTTACGTGGTCGATTCGCTACATAAAACGCTGTATCCCGCCTTGGTCACACTAGGGCGCTTGCTGTACATGAGTGTCGAGTCACAGCGTTTTAGTAATGAATGGATGGCGGTATTGCCGGGGTTGTGTGATGACGCTGGCCGCGCTCCATTTTGGGAACATGTCGGGCGTAAATTTATCGGCCTAGATTATGATGAAGTGGAGTTTTTGAACGGAACCAAAGATGGCACATTTATAGCAGAACTCATGCCACATTATCCATTGTATGTCCCGCTGTTTGATGAAGAAGCGCAGCAAGCCATTGGTATGGTGCATCCTAAAGCAGAATTGCAATGTAATTTGCTTAGCGGGCAGGGCTTTGAGCCTGATAAATACGTAGAAATTTTTGACGGTGGCCCCATTCTCAGTGCCACCCATAATACCTTGAACATTTGGCAGCAACAGCGCCAAAAGAGTGTGACATTTGCAGAGGTTGCACCTGATGCGCCTGCACATTTAATCGGTTTTAAAAGCGATAGTGGTTTTTCTGCTTTTATCGCGCCATGCCAAACCAGATCTAGCCAGTTAGTGTTGGATAAATCCATTGCACAGCAGGTGGGAATAACAAACAAACAAACCGTTTGGCATGTAGAAATTTAGTTAAAAAGGATTTTAATCATGATGATTATTCGCCCAGTCAATTGGGATGATAAGGACGCATTACTCGACTTAGCCAGCAAAGCGGGCGTTGGCTTTACCTCGCTTCCTGTCGATGAAGCTCGTTTATTAAGTCGCCTAGAACGTACATTAAACACTTGGGATAAAAAAGCGCCACTGCCCGAGCAAGGCTATTTATTTGTATTAGAAGATACCACAACGCAAAAAGTCGTGGGCGTAAGCGGTATTGAAGTGGCGGTCGGGCTAAATGAACCTTGGTATTCTTTCCGTCTTGGCACGTTAGTGCATGCGTCTAAAGAGCTGAATGTTTATACACAGATGCCAACCTTGTTTTTAAGTAACGATCACACCGGACACAGTGAACTGTGTACCTTATTCCTCGATGCGGACTACCGTCACAGCAAAAACGGTCAATTGCTCTCAAAATCACGCATGATGTTTATCGCTAACTTCCGTGAAGAATTTCGCGACAAAGTGTTCGCAGAAATGCGCGGTGTATGTGATGAAAACGGTGAATCACCATTTTGGGAATCTTTGGGTCGCCATTTTTTCTCGATCGATTTTAGTGAAGCAGACTATTTGACCGGGATTGGTCAAAAAGCCTTTATCGCTGAATTAATGCCAAAGCATCCACTCTATGTCGATTTTCTAACAGAAGAGGCCAAAGCGGTGATTGGTCAGGTGCATCCGTGTACTGCACCTGCGCGTAAAATTTTGGAAAGTGAAGGTTTTCGCTACACTAACTATGTCGATATTTTTGATGCTGGCCCAACGTTAGAAGCTTACGTTGAAGATTTGCGGATTGTTAAACAAAGCCAAATGCGCAAAGTCGTGATAGCTGAGCATCCTATTGTAAGTGAGCAACCTTATTTAGTAAGCAATACAGATTATCAACAATTTCGCACCACATTAATTGCGTCGCAGCCGGATGATGAGTGTATTTATCTCACGCAAGAACAGTGTGATGCACTAAAAGTGAAACCCGGGAATGAGGTGCGTGTCGCCTCTTTGTTTGCAAAACAGCCAGAGGTATAAATCATGATCAAAACTCAACCGAATGTCTTTACAAATGGTCAATGGCAAACCACAGGAACGGCGCTTTTTAGCAAAACCAATCCTGCCAATGGTGAGCTGGTATGGCAAGGTCATGAAACAGAGAATGCGTGTGTTGAACAAGTGGTCTCTAACGCACGTACCGCCTTTAAAACGTGGGCGCGCACAGCGTTTGATGAGCGTGTTGCGATAGTCAAACGCTTTGCTGAGCTGGTGGCAAACAACAAACAAATCTTGGCTGAAACCATTGCCAATGAAACCGGTAAGCCGTTGTGGGAAGCGTTAACAGAAGCGCAAGCGATGGCTAATAAAGTTGCTATTTCAATCACGTCTTATCACGAGCGTACTGGTGAAAAAGTGACTGACATTGCAGGCGGAACTGCCTCACTGCGCCACCGCCCTCATGGTGTTATGGCCGTGTTTGGCCCTTACAATTTCCCGGGGCACTTACCCAATGGGCACATTGTACCTGCGTTGATTGCCGGTAATACCATTGTGTTCAAACCCAGTGAGCTAACGCCATTTACGGCACAAAAAACCATTGAGCTTTGGGAGCAAGCCGGATTGCCAAGCGGCGTAATTAACCTTGTACAAGGTGGTAAAGAGACGGGCATTGCTTTAGCAGCAAGCACTGGTATTGATGGTTTGTTATTTACTGGCAGTGCGAATGTGGGGTATTTACTGCATGAGCAGTTTGCCTCTCGTCCCGATAAGATTTTGGCGTTAGAAATGGGGGGTAACAACCCATTAGTGATTGATTCTTATGATGATACTGATGGTGTCGTGAACCTGATTATTCAATCTGCGTTTATCAGTGCAGGTCAGCGTTGCACCTGTTCACGCCGGCTACTCGTGCCGCATGGTGAACAAGGTGATGCATTAATTGCTCGTTTAGTTGACGTTACCAAACAGATTAAAGTTGGGGCGTGGACCGAAAAAGAACAGCCATTTATGGGGCCTGTCGTATCCGTGGCCGCGGCACAGCATATGCTCAATGCGCAAGATGAGCTGATTAAAAAAGGCGCGATTTCTCTGGTTAAAATGGAACAGTTGGTCCCAGAAACGGGCTTGTTATCACCAGCCATTCTTGATGTCACCAATGCGACCGATTTGGTTGATGAAGAGTACTTTGGTCCATTGCTCACTGTGATTCGTTACAACACGCGTGAAGAAGCGATCGATATTGCCAACAACACACGCTTTGGTCTATCTGCAGGTTTAGTCTCTAAAGATAAAGCTTTTTATGAGCAGTTCTTAATTGATGTTCGTGCGGGCATCATTAACTGGAACAAACCGCTAACCGGTGCAGCGAGTAATGCGCCATTTGGTGGCCCAGGCGCATCGGGAAATCATCGCCCAAGTGCGTATTACGCTGCTGACTACTGCGCATGGCCTGTGGCATCGTTGGAAACTGATCACGTTGAGATGCCAGAAGCCGTTTCTCCGGGTCTGGATTTTTCAAGCAATAAGTAGGAGCGAATATGTCAGCATACGAAGTTAACTTTGATGGCTTAGTCGGTCCAACGCATAACTACGCTGGACTTTCCTTCGGGAATGTTGCCTCAACCAATAATAAAAACGTGGTCGCCAACCCTAAACTTGCGGCTTTGCAGGGGTTAGAAAAAGCGAAAGCATTAGCCGATATGGGCTTTAAGCAAGGCATTCTTCCTCCGCAAGAACGCCCATGTATTGCGACGTTACGTCAAATGGGATTTAGCGGTAGTGATGCGGATGTGATTACGCAGGCGGCGACCAAAGCGCCGCGCTTATTAGCGAATGCCAGCTCCGCCTCTTCCATGTGGGTGGCTAATGCCGCAACGGTTTCGCCATCGGCAGATACCTTAGATGGAAAGGTGCATTTCACCCCGGCTAATTTAAATAACAAACTGCATCGTAGCATTGAACATGAGCAGACTGGGCGCGCGTTGGCTGCTATCTTTACTGACGCGCGTTACTTCGCTCATCATCCGGCTCTGCCGATGCATGAATCGCTTGGCGATGAAGGTGCCGCGAACCACAACCGTTTTAGTGCCAATCATGGTCAGAGCGGCGTGGAACTGTTTGTTTATGGTCAACACTATTTTTCTGATACACCCAAGCCCAGTCAATTCCCAGCCCGTCACAGCTTAGAGGCGAGTCAAGCTATTGCTCGTCTGCATGGGTTATCAGAAAACAACACGGTATTTTTACAGCAAAATCCGGATGTGATTGACCAAGGTGTGTTCCACAATGATGTTATTGCGGTCAGTAATGGCCCAGTATTTTTCCATCATCAGGATGCGTTTTTGCATCAAGCGCCTGCGTTTGATGAGATTTCTCGTAAACTGGCGCAGTATGAATGCGAATTCCATTCTATCGAAGTGCCGCGTGACCAAGTGTCGATCAGCGACGCAGTGCAAACCTATCTATTTAACAGCCAGTTGCTGACTAAAGCGGATGGTTCGATGATGTTGGTGGTACCCAATGAAGCGCGTGAGCATCCGGGTGTGTGGACGTATTTGCAAGAGTTGATCGCCACGTCTTCTTTTATTAAAGAAGTGCAAGTGTTTGATCTACGTGAAAGTATGCGCAACGGCGGCGGCCCTGCTTGTTTACGATTGCGAGTTGCCTTGCAGCAGAACGAGCTGGATGCGGTGAACCCCCATGCGTTAATGGGTGACCAAAAATATCGCCAACTTGTTGCGTGGGTAAATACACATTATCGCGACCGGTTGTCTGAGCAGGATCTGGCTGATCCTCAGTTATTATTGGAATGCCGCACTGCGTTGGATGAACTGACTCAGATTATGCAGTTAGGCTCTATTTATCCATTTCAGCTAGGGTAGGTGGTTATGGAAACATCGTTTTTAGCGCTAACACTAAAGCGTGAAATGCCAAAAAACACGGTGTTTTATGCCCATGGGTTAACCTTTCATTGGCTTAATCATGGTGTCATGGTGATTGAGCCAGCAGGAGTCGATGATTCATTGCCAAGCATTATCTTATCTGCGGGAGTGCATGGTAATGAAACGGCTCCGATTGAGTTACTCGATAGCATGGTTGCCGATTTACGGTCGGGAGCGTTAAGTCTGACTCGACCTCTATTGGTATTATTGGGGAACCTTGATGCGATGAACCAAGGGGAGCGCTATCTTGATTACGATATGAACCGTTTGTTTTGTCAAAATCATCGCCGTTTCCCAGATGCTCGTGAATCAAAGCGTGCTGCTGAACTGGAAAAAGCGGTGATTCGTTTTGCCAATGAGCAGCTAGGGCCGGTTTATCATTTTGATTTGCACACAGCAATTCGCGGTTCACATCACATGCGTTTTGGTTTGTTGCCATTTGTGGAACGTGGTGAATACCCGGATGTTTTTGTCGAGCAGTTAAATGCTCTTGCTCTGGATGCGTTGGTGATTAATCATGCACCTGCGAATACGTTTTCTTTTTTTACTAAAGATCAGCTCAATGTAGAAAGTTGTACGCTCGAACTCGGCAGTGCCAAACCGTTTGGGCACAATAACGCAGCTGACTTTACGCATATTGATCAAGCGCTGCGCACCATGCTCGAAGGTAAGGCTCCTTTACAAAGTCAGCATCCCGCTCTGGTGTATCGCGTGGCCCAGCAAATTACTAAACTCAGTGACAAATTCCAGTTTTATGTCGCAGACGATGTGAAAAATTTTACGCCGTATGAGCCTGGATTTGTATTGGCTGAAGATGGTGAAACCCGATACCAAGTGGGTAAACAAACCGAATATGTGCTGTTTCCTAATCCCAAGGTAAAGGCAGGGCTTCGCGCCGGATTGATGTTAGTACGTGAGCCGAGCGACAGTTAATAATAGTGAAAAGAGGGTAGGCCTTCTTTTCTGACTCAGTCTAGCGTGAGAATTTACGTGAGTAAGTCAGATTTCACTATGTGATTTAAGCCACAATATTAAGCCAAAATGAGCGCTAGGAAATGCAACACATTTCCCCGCGCTTTTTTCTATTCGTCCACATGATAGGAAGAATTGTCTGAGAACACTGAGACATAGAACTAGTTAATAAACCCTGACCACTTTCTTAAGTCAGTTTTTGACCTACATATACTAATAACAGATTATGAGCCTAGTTGAGCTCTTGTGATTGTGCAGACATGTTCTGCAATTTATGAGTACATGAGCTCTATCATCTTTTTGACCGCTTTCGTTGGTTGAAACGTTTTTGCCCCAAACTAATCTAGAGACGCTTTCCCTATCATTTTTCTATATTCGTATTTGCCTAAATTTTTGTAATGCTATAAACCTAGAATATGCCATAGGATTAATACGAGAAACCTTGTCGGTAGCGTCAAATAAAACAAGGGTTTTGTGAGAATAATTTTAGCTTTCGAATTGCTAAGTAGTAAAACGATGTTCTACAAAACTCTGAATAGAAAAACTTGCTTTCCTGATCTTTACCAACTCACGATTAATGATTTTTTGTCCTGTGAATTCAATTGCACTCAAATATAAAACCACATAAGCATTTAAGTACATATTAATGAGATGCGAATCTCACACAGAACGAAGGTCATCATTTATATTAGATAAATTACAATCACATGATATATACAAAAGGAATTTTACATGGGAAGTACTGGATCTGGCCGATTTACCGATTATTCAGGAACAAGAAGCGTTGGAGGGGAAACAGGGGGCGCGAGCGGCACAGACAAATGTTTAATGTCGTTTAATTGTATTCTTGAAGACGTAGGGATATCGGCATATTACACCACTAATAATTCTTTACCTAACATTGGTGATGCAGTCCAAATAAACTTTGGGCAATCAAGAATAGTAGCAATTGAAGCTAAGAGCCAGTTGCTATTGGGAGCACTTCCCACCCAGTTCAATTACCTAGCAGCTTGTTTACAAGATGGACACTCTTACATAGGTGTAATTACAAATACGAGTTTGATACCACAACCTATAGTTCGTATTGATGTGACTCACGTATAGTAGGAGACATATTTATGTTGCTGATTCTAGGTGAAGTCTTTGTCGACTTCACGCTCCCTACATCACAAAAAAAATGCAAATTGAGGCTTGGGGGAATAGTCCATGCGTGTCGAGGACTATGGGCAGCAAACATTTCTTATTCTGTTGCCATAATTTGTCCAAGTTATCTACAAAAAGAAACCTCATCTTACTTGAAAGCTCATGGATGTAGTGAAGTAATTTTTTTGGGTGAAATTTTAGGTGCACCAAACGTTATTGCTATAGCAGACCCAACGGAAGTTAGTGAACAAGGTTATGAGGATTTACTAAGGGAGACAAAAGAAGTTTTACTTAACGATGTTTCTAATGACCTCTGCAAATTTAACTCTATTCTAATTTTTCCGGGTAGTTTCGACCTAAATGAAATCATCAAGCAATTCAGCACCAGTGCAATTTTTAGTATTGATATTGCCTACGGAGTTGATTCATTATCAAGTCTTGACCTTTTTAAAGGGAGGTTATTATCTGTCATAACATCAACCTCTTCCGACCTATTTATGGAACACGGAAGAAATGATATTTCATCATTATTAAAAGAAATATCTGTTTTACGTCCTAACAGTTTCCTTCTAAAAGAAAACAGAGGAGGAAGTCGACTATTTGACTTAACAAGCAACGAAGTACTAAAAATTTCTGCGACCCTAGATAGAACAGTCAACTCTGTAGGAGTTGGAGATGTTTATTCTGCAATTGTTGTAGCGTTAGCTTCTGACGGAAGGAGTTGGAAAGAGGCATCTAGAGTTGGATCTATAGCAGCAACGCATTATTCTCAAACAACTTTCCCTGATGACTTTAAAAGAGATTTGCACAGAAGTCTTTTGCTTCCTATTGAAATACAAGAAAAGCTTGGTGGAACCTTCCTTCCTTGGCATGAGAGGAATAAGTACAATATCTATTTTGCTGCTCCTGATTTTTCATATGCGGATAGGACAATCTTAGACAGAGTTTTAGCATGCTTGAGCTATCACAATTTTACCGTTAAGCGTCCAATAATAGAGAATGGTGAGTTAAATGCACAGTCAAACGAATTTGAGCGAATACAAACCTTCCACCAAGATATAGAACTAATCAATCAATGCGATGTGGTCTTCGCTGTCCCTTTAGGCCGAGATCCGGGAACATTAGCTGAAGTCGGTATCGCGTTGGCCCAAAAGAAACCAGTTATCACTTACGACCCTAAATGTGAGAATGATAATAATATGATTACAGTGGGAAGTACCTGTTACTCCGACGATATGGATTTATGCCTAAACTTACTATTTATAACTCTTTCCAAAATAGAAGAAGAATACAAATGAAAGAAGCAATTGTACTGACATCGGGAGGACTAGATTCAACAACAGTTGTCTACCAGCTTGTATCCCAAAATATCAGAGTAAAACCACTTTTTTTCAACTATGGTCAGCATTGTATGGATACTGAATGGACTAGATTGAATGATGTTTTACCTAGCTCTTTAGTTGCAGTTCCAGAAAAAATCGACATAAGTGATGTATTTAGTGGTTCTAAATCTAGACTAATAAAAGAAGCAGATTTATGGAGTGAAAAAGTTATAGATGATGATCTGTACATCCCCTATAGAACTATGCTATTTTTTGCCGCTGCTGCAGCCAGAGCACAAACTTTAAACACTTTAGATGTATTTACTGGCTTTATTAACAGCAATCACGCAAAGGAAATTGATTGCACTTCAGCCTTTATGAATAAACTAGATGGATTAACAGAGTCAATTGGCCCTGTAAAATTCCATTCTCCTTTTCGATATTCATCTAAAGCTGAAGTGGTAAAAGTTGCCTTGCAATTAGGTGTTCCCATAGGAAGAACCTACTCATGCCAAGCATCGAGTCAGTATCCTTGTGGAGCTTGCCCCAACTGCGTTGAGCGCTTAAGTGCACTTTCAGAGTTTATAGATATATGACATTCGATACACAAGTATATCAGTCAGCAATAAATACCATTAAATCCGCAAGAAAAGTGGCTGATTATGCTCAAGCACAGGGTATATCACCAATTAACAACAGCAGCCGACCTACATATGAGCATATGGGAGCTGTATTAGCTGATTCAATCCTCCAAGCAGGGCTTAACTACGCGACTGTCGTAAAGCCAAGGATCGATGTTATCTTAAAGACTCACAAAGATAAAAAAACTGTTTTTGATCTTCTTGTACTTGTTGAGAATGATACTGTCAGCGAGTTTTTAAATTGGTCACATATTACGAAAATAAGCCGGTTCAAAAACCTTGTTTTATTTATGTATAATAATGAGGTTAATACATCCGTAGATTTAAGAGATCGTCTATCAACAACAGTGTTCTGTAGTGAGTTACAAAGCCTGAAAGGAATTGGCCCCAAAACTGTTGATTATATGAAATGCTTAGTTGGCATTGACTCAATTGCAGTAGATAGACATATAAGGACCTTTGCTCAAAATGCTGGTGTAGAACATACTGACTATGATTTTCTGCGTGATGTATTCTGTTCTGCTGCAGACCTGCTTTCCATTTCTAGAAGAAATTTTGATTCGTGGGTTTGGACTACTTTATCTAAATCTCAATCGTCGCAACAAGAGCTTTTACTTTTTTAAAAAATATTGTAGTGGCTAAGTAAAAATTGGTCACTATCTTAGATATTTCCCATATATTTTCTAATCCGAAGTAAACTAATTTCCTTCGATTCCTAACTCACTTTTGTCCAAAAGTGATTTAGCGACCTTTGTTGTCACACTATTCTTTGAATAGCCACGCTCTACAGTAAAAGAAAACTTTCGAACTTTATGACCTTCGACAACAATGTCGGTTGCAAAGCGAAACGGTAAGGTTAATCTAAAGATATCGGTACGAATATTTTTTCTTACTGATTTTATTAATTATTTTTATCATTTTAGTCACTAATAATAACAACAGAATATAATGCCATAATTGTGGTATCAGATGCATACAGGGATTCATCATGAGACAAAAAACAGGGAATGGTAAGTATTATGCTTACGGTCTTGCAATCGGGACATTAATTGGATGGGCGATGGGGAACATGGCCTTAGGGCTCATTATTGGTACTGCATCCGGGTTAAGCCTCGATCTTGTAGTGACTTCTCGATAAACCATTGAAATACCAATGAGCCGTCCAAATATGGATGGGTATATTCACTAATTAGAAGAAAAAATTATGTCAGTTACAGTGATTATTTCGCCTGGATACGGCGATTCGAGCCCCGATCATTGGCAAACATGGTTGAATGAAACCTTGCCAAATAGCGTTAGAGTAGAGCAAATCAATTGGTTATCACCACAGCGTGATGAGTGGATAGAAGGCGTGCAGCGCGCCGTTGAAAGTGTTGAAGGGCCAATTATTTTGGTTGGTCACAGCTGCGGTTCGGTTGCCATCACTCAGTGGGCACAACGTTATGCAGACTCGCGTGTGCTTGGCGCCATTTTGGTGGCTCCTGCTGATGTGGATGATGACTATGCCATGGAAGAGATTAAAGTGCAGCGACCATTAATGCTGGCCAAATTGCCATTTCCAACGGTTGTGGTGTGCAGCGATAACGATATCCATGTTAGCGTGGAGCGCGCCCACTATTTTGCTGAATGCTGGGGCAGTAAAGCGGTACACGTGCTTAATCAAGCAGGCCACATTAATGCCGACAATGGTTACGGTTCTTGGCCGCAAATGCTCGAATGGATAGAGGAATTAGCAAAAGCTTGGTGATAAGCGTTTGAGCATCACCGTTAGAGTGCTATTGAGATAGTAAAAACACCCCAGTCGGCTTGGCTGGGGTGTTTTTTTTATTAGGGGATAGCACTATTTTGTCCATGTCATTTGTGAGTGCGCAAAATAGTGCTACAGGTCAACAAGTTCTGACATCTCAATCTCTATGTCGAAGTGATAGCGTAGCTACTAAAGGTATCTCTGTGTTGGCGATAAGGTTGGTGCTACGGCACAACAGATAGATCCAACAGGCGATAATTCATTGAACGAAGGGGTAAAAGTCGTGAACAGCTATGATGAATTGTTCGATGCTCCAGTTGATGGAGAGGCAGTTAAACCATCTAACGAGCAAACAAAAATTTCACTGCATGACGCTATGTTACTAGGCGAATTTGCGAAACAAAAAGCGTTAGAGATGAACTTGCCTGTTGTGTTTTGTTTGATGGATGCAAGTGGCAATCAACGTTATTTCTTTAGTATGGAAAATGCGCTTTTGGTCAGTAGTTCGGTTGCGGTTAAAAAAGCGTGGACAGCAGTTGCTCTGAAAATGACGACTCAGCAACTGGCGCAAGAAATTCAACCCGGTAAGAGCCTGTATACCTTACAAAATGATCCCAGTTTATGCTGTTTTGGAGGCGGAATTCCTTTATGGAAAGGGAATGTGTTGCTCGGAGCTTTGGGGGTTAGTGGTGGTAGTGTCGAACAAGATATGACCGTCGCGCGTTATGCCGTTACACAGTTTAGCCAACGTTATTACTCGCTACTACCAAAATAAGGTGCTGGTGACATCCCGTTAAGTAGGTTTAACGAGTATCACCTGAAGTCTCACGTTAACGACAAATAGGAAACACAGCATGAATGATGCAGAAATTGCCGAGGCAGTGGATCAAATACTCAGTCGTTACACTCCGCCAAAGACGACCATCAAGGCAACCACTCAGCTTGAGCGCTGTCAGGCAAATAAGCCGCTAGACCTAAAAACGATTGTGTCTCAAGCATTGGCTGAAACGTTAAAAGCGGCATCAACACCTAATGATGAGCCTAGAAAGTAAGGGGTTGCATTGTTAAGTAAAGGCCAAATCACCGGTAATTCATTGATAGAAATAAGGATCATAGCCATCACCATCGCTGCGACAGAATTCATTCACTAGATGTGTTGTGACTCACACATCTATTCACAATTTTTGGAGTAATACTATGTTAGAGAAAGGTTTTTCTAATCCAACCGATCGCATTGTAAGACTAAAAAATACCATTCTTCGTGCGAAACCTTATGTGGAATCTGAACGTGCAGTGATTGCGACTCAAGCCTATCGTGAAAATGAACAGCGACCTGCCGTCATGCGTCGCGCCAAAGTGGTGGAAAAAATCTTTAATGAACTGCCCGTCACGATTCGTCCTGATGAATTGATCGTCGGCGCAGTGACTATCAATCCACGTTCCACAGAAATCTGTCCAGAATTTTCATTTGATTGGGTGGAAAAAGAGTTTGATACGATGGCTGATCGTATTGCTGACCCATTCATTATCGAAAAGAAGACAGCGCAAGAATTGCATGAAGCGTTCAAATATTGGCCGGGTAAAACCACCAGTGAATTGGCCGCCTCTTATATGTCTCAGGAAACACATGATGCGATGAACAATGGCGTATTTACTGTGGGAAACTACTTTTTCGGCGGCGTCGGACACGTTTGTGTCGATTACGGTAAGATTCTTAAAATCGGTTTTCAGGGTGTGATTGATGAAGTCACTCAAGCTCTGGAAAACTTAGATCGCACCAAACCCGATTACATCAAAAAACAGCAGTTCTATCAGGCGGTCATCATTAGTTATCAAGCGGCAATTGTGTTTGCACATCGGTATGCTGATGAGGCTGAGCGTCTCGCTCAAATCGAATCAAATCCACATCGTAAAATCGAACTCGAACAGATTGCTCAGAACTGCCGTCGTGTTCCTGAAAATGGGGCCACCACTTTTTGGGAAGCTTGCCAAGCTTTCTGGTTTGTGCAAAGCATGTTACAAATTGAATCCAGTGGTCACTCTATCTCTCCTGGGCGTTTTGACCAATATATGTATCCTTATTTGCAAGCGGATACTTCGATTGATCCAACCTTTGCTCAAGAGTTAGTTGATTGCTGCTGGATCAAATTGAATGATATCAATAAAACACGTGATGAAGTGTCTGCTCAGGCCTTCGCAGGTTACGCAGTATTTCAAAATTTGATTGTTGGTGGTCAAACTGAAGATGGGTTAGATGCGACAAACCCATTGACTTACATGTGTATGGAAGCGACGGCGCACGTTCGTCTGCCACAACCTTCTTTCTCCATTCGTGTATGGCAAGGCACCCCTGATGAATTTCTATTCCGCGCATGTGAATTGGTACGATTAGGTCTGGGTGTACCGGCCATGTACAACGATGAAGTGATTATCCCAGCGCTGCAGAACCGCGGTGTATCTTTACACGATGCTCGTGATTACTGCATCATCGGCTGTGTTGAACCTCAAGCGCCACATCGTACGGAAGGATGGCATGATGCAGCATTTTTTAACGTAGCGAAAGTATTGGAAATTACCTTAAACGGTGGTTGTGTGGGTGATAAGCAGTTAGGCCCTGTGACCAGTAAAATGACGGAATACACCAATATTGAGGATTTCTTTACGGCGTTTAAAACGCAAATGGCGTACTTTGTCCATAAATTAGTTGAAGCATGTAACAGTGTCGATATTGCACATGGTGAACGTTGTCCATTGCCGTTTCTTTCTGCCATGGTTGATGACTGTATTGGTCGGGGTAAATCTTTGCAAGAAGGTGGTGCTATTTACAATTTCACTGGGCCACAAGCTTTTGGAATTGCAGATAGTGGTGACTCTGTTTATGCCATGCAAAAACAGGTATTTGAAGAGCAAAAATTGACTCTTGTAGAGCTTAAAGATGCGTTAGATTCCAATTTTGATTATCAAGGCCAACCTGAAGTTGTGAGCAGAATGTCTCTTGGTGAAGAAGAGATCAATGCTCTGGTCACTCGGATTATGGAGCAAAATGGGCAATTATCGCCTGCTGCAGTGAAAGAAGAAGTGTATCGCCAATTATCAGAAGCTCAGTCTTCTTCTACCGTCAAAGGCCGCATGTCACGTAACGAAGAAATCCGGCATATTTTGGAAAATACCCCATGCTTTGGGAATGATATCGATGCGGTCGATTATGTGGCTCGTCGATGTGCCTTGGTTTACTGTCAAGAAGTCGAAAAATACACCAACCCTCGTGGCGGTCAGTTCCAAGCAGGTATTTACCCAGTATCTGCTAACGTCTTGTTTGGTAAAGATGTCGCTGCATTGCCTGATGGACGTTTAGCGAAACAACCATTGGCTGATGGGGTGTCTCCTCGACAAGGTAAAGACATATTAGGTCCGACAGCTGCAGCCAATTCGGTCGCTAAATTAGACCACTTCATTGCGTCTAACGGTACGTTGTATAACCAGAAGTTCCTGCCATCATCTCTAGCGGGTGAAAATGGATTGCGTCACTTTAGTGGCTTGGTGCGCAGCTACTTTGATAAAAAGGGCATGCACGTACAATTTAACGTTATTAATCGGGATTTGTTGCTTGATGCACAGCGTAACCCACAAGATCACGAAGATTTAGTGGTACGTGTGGCAGGGTACAGTGCACAGTTTGTGGTGCTAGCAAAAGAAGTTCAAGACGACATCATAAGTCGTACTGAGCAAACATTCTAACAGTAAATCGTATGTTTAGGCCGCTTATAGAGCGGCCTATTTTTCAAGCCAAATAGAGCCTTTGATATGAGTGAAGTTGATTACGATACGCAAGGTATTCTGTTCAATATCCAAAGATATTCAATCCATGATGGCCCTGGGATCCGCACCATTCCCTTTTTTAAAGGATGCCCGTTATCATGCCGTTGGTGTAGTAATCCCGAGTCACGTAAAGTTAAACCCGAACTGATGTACAACAAAATCCGTTGCGTCAGTTGCGGTAAATGCGAAGAGGTTTGCCCGCAGCAAGCTATATCCACAGATAATCCATATTTTATCGATCGTGACTTATGCGATCAGTGCGGTCTGTGCGCCAAAGCTTGCCTAACCAATGCCCTAGAAATGAAGGGTACACGCATGACGGTTGCTCAAGTGATCGATGAGCTAAAGAAAGAAGAAAACCTATTTCGTCGAGCAGGGGGAGGGATCACGCTTTCTGGCGGTGAGCCACTTACCCAATCAGAATTCGCGCGAGAACTGCTTAAAGCATGTAAAGAAAAGGGATGGCATACTGCCATTGAAACCACCGCGTTTGCGCCAAAAAAAATCATCAAAGAGATCTTTCCGTATATCGATGTTGCTCTGACGGATATAAAGGCGATCAACCCTTATGTTCATCGCGCAAACACTGGCGTCGACAATCGTATTATCTTAGAGAACCTGATTCGTATCTCGCAAATGACGCAATTGGTGGTGCGCGTTCCTGTGATTCCGGATGTGAATGATAATGCGGAAGAAATTTCTGCTATTACCGATTTTGCTAAGTTATTGAGTGGTGTCGATACACTGCATTTATTGCCTTACCACACTTATGGGGAGAATAAATACGCCTTGCTTGGGCTTGAGTATCCGATGGGAGAGACGCCGGTTGTCCCTGAAGAAAAATTAGGGCAGTTGAAAACGTTAGTGGAGGAACAAGGGTTCCATTGTTATATAGGCGGTTAAATCGAAAAGGATGTTTTGTTACCACTAATATTGGTGACCTAATGAAATGGCTAATGTCGGCGCGGTGCGTGCATTAGGCGATAGTCTGAGGGAGCTATGCCTTGTTCCTTTTTGAAAATACGACAAAAATAGTTGGCATCTTGCCATGCTAATTCCAAGGCGATCGCGTTGATTTTTAAATCGCTAAATTGCAATAATCCGCAGGCGACGTGAAGTTTACGTTGTGCTACATAATTCGATAGGCCAATCTGCTGCTTTTTTTTGAAAGCCCGACTTAAATAGCAAGAACTCACATACGCGTGTGAAGCGATATCATCGAGGGAGAGATCGCTGAGAATGTGCCGTTCGATATGCAGCTTAGCCCGCTGTATGAAATCTTTGTTGCCTACCGTATTACCTGAAACAGCAAAAATATCATGGCTCAATTTCAGCAGTGAGAGAGTTAAATGAGAATAGAGCGCTTGGGTTAAACCGTGCCATTCAACCTCGTGTATAAGCTCATCCAATATAGAGCAAACAGATGCGTATTGATGACCTAGGGATTTGAGATACGTGTTGAGTATCTCCAGTAACTCCGTCACATTTCGGCGCGCCTCGGTACCTGCTAACGTTTGTTCATAGGCGTGATTGATATGTTTGAGGAGAAAATTGTGCCACTGAGTACAGTTGTCATTTTGTAGTAGGTTGAGTACCTCGGTTTTTAGGGCACTTGACGCGGATGTTGTCTGTTCATCAATGCCAAGAGTTCGTTTAATTGTGTCGGTTAACGTCGTTTTTTTAACAGGTTTTAACAGGTAATCTTCAACTCGAAGCGTAATCATACTGTGTAAAAGATCAAAATCATCATTCGCTGTGGTAACCACGACTTTGGTCTCTGTATTTTTCGCTTTAAGATATTCAATCACTTCTTTACCATTTGGAAGAGGAATGTTGATATCGATAAACATCATATCGATGTGTTTTAGTTCATCGATCAGCTCTATGGCTCTTTTGCCTGTAGATGCTTCGTGCAATACGGCATTATCGACGCATTGAGCAATAATACGATGCAGCGATTCGAGTTCGATAGGTTCATCTTCCACAATAACAATATTGTACATAATGTCCCTCTTGATCAGGTGTTATACATTGTGCTGCTGCAAGAAGGGGAAGCGCAGTGTAATGGTGGTCCCCATCATCGGCTTATAAGGACTGGCTAATTCGAGTTTATAATTTTCGCCAAACAAAAGTTTCATTCGGTTCATAATATTGTGAATTCCAATTCCTCCTTTTTGTTGGTTTCGCTCTCCTGATAAGATGGTTTTTATATTCTCAGGAGATATTCCATCACCATTATCTTTTAATTCAATAATCACGTTGTTGCCGTCATCCGTGGCAGTGATCGTTAATTCACTGACCATTTCTCTCGGCTCTACGACATAATTAAAGAAGTTTTCAACTAGCGGTTGTAACACCAAAAAAGGGCAAACGACGTTTAAATATTCTTCAGGAATGTTGAGAGAATAAGTAAAGCGATTGCCCATTCTTACGCTCTGAATTGACATATAACTTTTTACATAATTAAGTTCTTGAGCAAGCGTAATCAAACCCTGATTATTTTTTCTCAATAAATAGCGCATCATATCTGAGAAGTCATACACCATAGCTTCTGTTCGCTTCGCCTCTTCTAAGAAGGCTAAACGTCCGATGGTATTTAAAACATTGAATAAAAAATGTGGATTAATTTGATAGGAGAGTGCCTTGAACTCTGCTTCATGGAGTGAACGCTCAATCTCCATGCGCTTACGTAATTCATTAGTCAGTTCGATTTCTTTTGCCCTTAGTTCTCGCTGAATATTCATACTATGGGCTTGCTCAACAAGGTAAGAAGCGACATTAAATAAGGTATAAGCGGTAGATTCGAAACGTTCATAGGTAATACGCTGTGCTTTGTTATGTAACGAAAGCAACTCTGGTGTATTGGTTAAATCTTTGTTGTGAGTGAGAATATAAGGAATCGGCTCCTTTGGTTCTTCGTCTACGTGGACTTGTCCGGAGATAAATGCCCCTAGGTAACACCCATGAATCATAATGGGTACCGCGCATTCAACAAACCCGCAATAGCAGCGATAAACAACGGGTTTACCTGTTTTCATCGCTAATCTGCCACCGGCTTCATCACTTTGATAACACAGCTGTTTTTGTTCCGGATTTTTACGTACATGAGTACAATATTCGCAAAAGCCACTTGGTTTAGTGACAGGGACGCCAAACTCATCGACGACCACTAAAGCAATGGTCATTGATTTACTAAAGTTATCTTGAAGGGTCTGTAGCCGATCAACATTAAGATATTCGTGTAACTTATATTGACTGTGGGTCATGAGAGCCTTCAGTATGAATTCATGGTTTATTAAAAGACTTTTGCACTATAACTAAGTCAATTTATTCAGACATTGAGAGCGTTCACACTAAAAAGAACATTATTCGGCGACATGCACTATTGATTAT